>JAJRAL010000008.1 GCA_028679935.1 Methanomassiliicoccales archaeon
CCGAGACGGGTGCGAGGACGAGACGCGCCGGGCAGAACGACCTCGGCAGCTTCGTCGACGAAGGGCTCCACGTCAATCCGCACCTCTTCGGCATCGACGGCTCGACCGACATCAGCGGCGCAGGGACGACCTACTCGGTCGCAAAGCACCTCACGACGAACAACGTCGACCTGCTGCCCCTCGCCATCGTCGGGGCGGTGGGCGACCTGCAGGACTCGGCCACCTGCCGTCTCAGGGGGCTCAACCATTCGCTCGTCGAGAAAGGCGTCTCGGAGGGAATGCTCAGGGCGACGAGGGACATCAGGATCTTCGGCAGGGAGACGAGGCCGGTCGCGCGCATGCTGCAGTACTCGACCGACCCGATGCTGCCCGGCCTGACCAACAACGAGGACGCGTGCAATTCGTTCCTCCTAGAGCTGGGCATAGACCTCAAGGAAGAGGAGAAGTGGAGATGCTGGGTCGACCTATCTACGGAGGAACGGAGGACGATCTGCTCCGCCCTCGCCGAGCTTCTACTCGACAATCGGCTCGGCCCTTCCTCGGTGAGGCGCCTCATCGGCGACGTATACACGCTCGAGAAGGAGCGACCGGGAACGGAGCTCCACGACGCCAAGGAGTACTCGACGCTGCTCAACGCCTGCGGCCGGTACATGAAGGCGGAGATCGGGCTGGACATCTGCCGCGGCGACCGGGGGGATTCATACAGCGCGGGGAAGACGCTGCTGGCGAACCACCGCGGGAACCTGGCGGAGGCGATCTCCCTGGTGCGCGACCTCGGCGTCCATAGGAGGCAGCACCTGCAGTGGTTCCACGGCCGGGACGACATACTCGACAGCATCGTCGGCATCGTCGCCGGCATGGTGCTCGGTTCCGGGGAGGTTGTCGCCGACGTCCCGATCATCGCGTTCGCCTACTCGGAGGACGAGAAGGTGAAGGTGTCCGCGCGGGGGACGAGGGCGATGGTCGATTCGGGATTGGACCTCGCCTACGCGATCAAGAAGGCCTCGGAGAAGGTCGGCGGGACCGGTGGCGGGCACAACATCGCCGCCGGCGCGACGATCGGAATGGGCAAGGAAGAGGAGTTCCTCGACGCCATCGAGGCGATCATCCAGGCGCAGATGTCGCCTAGCGGATGAGCATCAGCAGGACCGCCTTCTCGGTGTGCAGGCGGTTCTCCGCTTGCTCGAAGACGACCGACTGCGGCCCGTCGATGACGTCTGCCGTGATCTCCATGCCGCGGTGGGCGGGCAGGCAGTGCATGACTATGGCGTCGTCATTTGCCTTCTTCAGCAGTTCCGAGTTGATCTGATAGGGCTTGAAGAGCTTCTCCCGGCGCTTCGTCTCCTCCTCTTGTCCCATCGATACCCAGACGTCGGTGTAGAGCACGTCGGCGCCGCTCGCCGCGACGGTCGGTTGCTGGACGACGCTCACCTTGCTACCTGTCTTCTTCGCGATCTTCTTCGCCTCGGTGACGAACGATGGCTTGGGTTCGTACCCCTCCGGGCAGGCGGCAGCGAAGTCCATGCCCACGATCGCCGCTCCGAGCATCAGCGAGTTGCAGACGTTGTTCCCGTCGCCGACGTAGGCTAGCTTCAGCCCATCGAACTTGTCCTTCTGCTCCTTGATCGTCATCAGGTCGGCAAGCGTCTGGCAGGGATGCTCCACGTCGTCCAGGCCGTTGATCACCGGGATGCTCGCGTTGGTCGCGAGCTCCTTCATGAACTCGTGGTTGAAGGCGCGGTACATGATCGCGTCGACATAGCGGGAGAGCACCCTCGCGGTGTCGCCAATCGTCTCGCCCCGGCCCATCTGCATCTCCTTCGGACTGAGGTAGAGGGCATGGCCGCCAAGTTGCGACATCCCCGCCTCGAACGAGACGCGGGTGCGCGTGCTGGATTTCTCGAAAATCATCGCCAGTGTCTTGCCCTTCAGGGGCTCGCGGCTTCTGAGCGCCCCTCCCTTCAGGCGCATCGCCGAATCGAGGAGGTCCTCCAGGTCGTCCTTCACGTCAAGGATCGAGATCAGATCGAGCTTCATAGGAATCAGTTGAAAATGTGTCGCCGTATGCTTATATTGTACCCTATCGGACAGGCGGCGGCGTCGTTTATGAACTCCAGACAGTGGATTGAGGAACCTGGGGATCGGAGGCTCGTCTGCCTTTCAGAGCCCGATCGATGGGACACAGATGATTTAGCGAATCGGTACCATCAGGTGACGATACGATGGCCCGCAAGTCGATGATAGTGATCGGGGCCGGCATCGCCGGGCTCTCCACGGGATGCTACGCCCGGATGAACGGCTACGACGTCGAGCTGTTCGAGCGCCACGACAAGCCCGGCGGCTCGTGCACGTCGTGGAACAGGAAGGGGTACACCTTCGATCACTGCATCCACAACCTGAGCGGGACGGCGCCGGACTCGGCCATCCGCTACATCTGGGACGAGCTAGGCGGGCTTAGAGGGACGGAGAGCCTCGCCTTCGGGGAGATCGTGCAGCTGGAGGATCAGAAGGGGCATCGAGTTGACGTGGTCTCGGACCTCGACGCCCTGGAAGAGGGGATGTCGGAGGCGGCCCCGGCGGACAAGGAGCTCGTCCACGAGTACGTCGAGGCGACGCGGAGAATGCAGGGGTTCGACGTCCTCACGTTCATCGTCGGAGGGGGTCGGTTCTCCATGCTCAAGATGCTGCCGAAGCTCGGCCTGGTACGCAGGTGGGGCCCGGTGACGGCAGCGCAATACTCCGACCGGTTCCAGGATGATTTTCTGCGCCGCGCCTTCAGGCACGTCCAGTACGGCATGCCTGGCACACCGATGCTGGTGCACATCGGGATGCTCGCCAACGTCTCCATCGGGGACGCGGGCTGGCCGCTCGGCGGCTCGATGGCGCTCTCCCGCAACATCGAAAGGCGGTTCGTCGAGCTCGGCGGTAAGGCGAGCTACGGGTCCGGCGTGGAGAAGGTGCTGACCAAGGACGACAAGGCCGTCGGGGTGAGGCTGATCGATGGCACCGAGCACTTCGCGGACATCGTGGTCTCGGCCGCGGACGGCCACAACACGATCTACGGCATGCTGGACGGCAAGTACACCAACGAGACGATCCGATCCTATTATCACGAGTGGGTCACCGAGGAACAGGACTTCGGGCTCGAGGTCTTCTTCGGCGTCGCGAGGGACCTGGACTCGGAGCCGCACGCGATCTGCATCCTTCTCGATGAGCCCCTCGTCATCGAGGGCCGCGAGTTCGAGAAGCTCGACCTGGAGGTATTCGCCTCGCGCATGGGGGTGGCGCCGAAAGGCAAGGCGGTGATCAAGGCCACCTTCGCATCGTCATACGATTACTGGAAAGCGATGAAGGAGAAGGGAGCGGAGGCCTACGACGCGAAGAAGACGAGCGTCGCCGAGGCGGTGCTCGCGGAGCTGGAGAAGCGCTTCCCCGGCCTGAGGGCGCAGGTCGAGGCGAAGGACGTCGTCACTCCGATCACGTCGGAGCGCTACCTCGGCGCGTACCGCGGCCTGCAGGCGTGGCCGGCGAGGATCGACATGAAGCAACTGCTGAAGGAGGGCGTCTCCCCGACGCTCCCCGGGCTGCGCGATTTCTACATGGTCGGGCAGTACGCGCAGGGCATGATCGGGCTGATCACCGTTGCCGCGGGCGGACGGAAGATCGTCAGGCGCATCTGCAAGGAGGACAAGAGGCGCTTCCAGACCACCAAAGCGCAGTGAGCCACGTCCCCAGGCCCTAGAAGGTTTTATTACCCTCGAAGCGTTCAGAGCATTTCCACATGGCCGGGATGGGGTAGCCTGGTTATCCTGTGGGACTGTGGATCCCTAGACCCGAGTTCAAATCTCGGTCCCGGCCCCTCTCCCTGGCCTTACGACCTCGAACTCACGTTCGAACATCGACCTCCTCCTCTCGTCCAGCGTTTCGGGGTCGATGGCGATGATCAGCTTTCCGCCCGAGACTATCACCTCGTCGCGCAGGCCCTCGGCCATCTTGAGCACCTTCTCCGGAGCATTCTCGGTCAGCAGATATTCGAGGCCCTCGATCATCACCGTGCCGGTCGGGTTGCGGTGCAGGAACTCCGTCACGGTGTGCTGCAGGATGCCGATGTTCGTCGGATCGATCCTGTCCGGTCCGGCCTGGGTCGCGAGCCACAGGATCGCGGAGTCCCCGACATCGTACGTCGAGCGGATTGTATCGGGATGGGTGCGGACGACGATCAGCGCGGGAACCCCGAGATCGACGCTCTCGCGAAGCACCTCGAACGCCTGGTCCGGTGTCTTGCCCTCGACCAGGAGCGCGCTCGGCTTGCTCTGCTTGCCCGCGGAACCCTCCCCGCCGAGCAGCTGCGGGAGCCTCGGCCCGAAGAGCATCGCGTAGGCCAAGATGATGCCGAATATCAGAAAGCCGGGGGATAGGAGACGGGGGATCGTCACCTGGATCGGCGACGCATTCACAATCACCACGCCCGCGCCATACAGCACCGGCGAGACGACGGCGACGGCGATGAGGGTGCACTGCCTCCTGATGGTCTTGTCCGTGGTGGAGAGGCAGACCTTGGTCAGCATGTACACCGTCACGGCGATGTATCCGATGACGAACACGGCGAGGGTGTATCCCGCCCACTGGAGCGGGACGTTCCATCCATAGTAGTCCAGGTCGACGGTGGTGATCGCGTCCGCCGGGATGTAGGCGGAGAGGAGGGCGATGATCGCGAACTCGAGCTTGTTCCTCGAGAACCAGCCGCTGTACCTCTCGTAGGGCAGCAGCGACGCCATATACAGGACGCCGGCGAAGATGATGACGATGCAGAAGAATAGCAGCCTCTCCAGGACGATCGCCGTCTGTGCGTCCGGCGCGGTCGAGGCGAAGTAGTCGACGAAGCCAGTGAACGCGAAGAGGGCGCTGATGAGAAGGAAGAGCCTCGCCGCCGCCGAGCGGCGGTTCACCAGGTAGATGAAGAGACCGAGGAAGAAGATCGCCAGCCCGGAAGCCGGCGAAATGACCGAGATCTGCGCCCCTTCCAGCATCCTATCGTCCCTCCAACGCGACGCGAGCCTATATTCCTTCGCGCCAGGTCGCGATCCGCCCGCTCCCGGAGCTTGAAAGGTTTATTATTCCGATTGGGCAATGGGTCACGATGGTGTTCGATTGACCTGGAACGGCCCGCTGAACCGTCTCGACGACTACCGCTGGGAGATCCCGAAAAGCTACAAGGAATGCATGCGCACCACCGCGGTGATCTACGCCAACGACGCGATGATCAAGCACATCCGGGAGGATAACGCCCCGGAGCAGGCGGCGAACGTGGCCTGTCTGCCTGGCATCGTCGGCCGCTCGCTCGCCATGCCGGACATCCACTGGGGCTACGGCTTCCCGATAGGGGGCGTGGCGGCGACGGACTATGAAACGGGAGTCATTTCGCCTGGCGGGGTTGGCTTCGATATCTCATGCGGAGTCCGACTGGTCCGTACGAACCTTAGTGTCGAGGACGTGAAGCCGACGATCAAGGACCTCGTGAACCTGCTCTTCAAGAACGTCCCCGCCGGCGTCGGCTCGGAGGGGGTGACGAACATCGCAAGCGGGCAGATGGATGACATCCTGCTCCGCGGGGCAGAATGGGCGGTCGAGAGCGGCTACGGGTGGAAGGAGGACCTCGAGGCGACCGAAGAGGTAGGACGGATGAGGGAGGCGGATCCGTCGAAGGTCTCCCGCAAGGCGAAGGAACGCGGCATCCCGCAGGTCGGCTCACTCGGCTCCGGCAACCACTTCCTAGAGGTCGACCAGGTCGACAAGATCTTCGAGCCTGAGGCGGCGAAGGCGTTCGGGCTCGATCACGTGGGACAGATCACCGTGACGGTGCACTGTGGCTCTAGGGGCTGCGGTCACCAGATTGCCACCGATTATATCCAGATTATGGAACGATACGTCAGGGACAAGGGGATCAGTCTCCCGGATAGGCAGCTTGCCTGCGCGGAGATCGCCTCGCAGCAGGGCCGCGACTACTACGCCGCGATGTGCGCCGGGGCGAACTTCGCCATGGCTAACCGCCAGATGATACTCCACTGGGTGCGCGAGAGCTTCGAGCAGCATTTCAAGAGGTCCGCCGAGGACCTCGGCATGCACCAAGTCTACGATGTCTGCCACAACATTGCCAAGGTCGAGGAGTACGTGATCGACGGCAAGATGACCAAGGTGATGGTGCACCGCAAGGGAGCGACGCGCTCGTTCCCTAAAGGACATCCGGAGGTCCCGGCGAAGTACCGCGCCGTGGGGCAGCCGGTCATCATCCCGGGCGACATGGGCACCGGCTCCTACGTCCTGATCGGGACGGAGCAGGTCATGCGCGAGGCGTTCGGTTCGACCTGCCACGGGGCGGGGAGGATGATGTCCCGAGCCGCGGCGACGCGCAAGTACACCGTTCAGGACATCCGCCAGGAGATGGAGCGGAGGGGCATCTACCTCAAGGCGCAGACAAAGGACGGCATCCTGGAGGAGGCTCCAGGTGCGTACAAGGACATCGAAGACGTTGTCGCCGTCGTGAAGGGAGCGGGGCTCTCGCTCCCGGTCGCCAGGCTGAGGCCGATCGGAGTGATGAAGGGGTAGGACTCAATTCGGAATCTGAGAGCCACGTATATCGGGAAGCGTCTCATGTGCCGAGCGCCCTCGATGCGGCGCGAGCGACTTCCTCCCTCTTCTCCTTCGGGCAGGAGACCATGACCGCCCACTCGAAGACGCTCCTCGACTGCAGCGCCTTCGCGAGCGGCGAGTACCTCGAGAGCGGCCTGATCCGGTCGTCCTCCAGGATCCTGACCTCGGTCTTGTCGATCCTCGGCTCGGAGATCAGCAGCTCGCGCTCGGGCATGTCGATGATGACCTCGGAGACGTGGACGCCGGCCCTCGCCGCGATGTCTTCCTCCATCGCCTTTCTCTTCGAATACTCGGAGAGATCCGCGAGCCTCTTCTCCGCCGCCTCGTCGAGGTCGGTCATCGCTATCGAGAAAGCGCGCTTGTAAAGCTCGCGGTACTTGAGGCGGAGCATGAGCCTAGCCGGATAGCCGCCCTGCGCCGTCAGCTTCTCCGTCAGGCTGCCGTCGTTCTCCTTGTGCAGGTTCTCGAGGGTCTTGCGGTCGGACATCTCGACGGCCTTGCAGAGCATCATCTCGGCGATGCGCACGGTCTTGTGAAAGTAGACGGAGGAGTACATCAGCGCCCTCGCGACGATCAGCCCTTCGACCGCCGTCACGCCCCTCCTGTCGACGACCAGGTCCCCGTGATGGACCGCGACGGTCTGCATCAGCCGAGCGAGGTCAATCGCTCCGTGGGCGACGCCGGTGTAGTGCGCATCGCGAAGCAGGTAGTCCATCTGGTCGACGTCGACCGGCCCGTGGATCATCTGGCTCAGGTAGGTGCGATGCGAGAAGTGCGCCTGCCCCTTCTCCACGTCGAGCAGCCTCTGATCGGATTGCTGCTGAGAGCGAGGCGAGACGACTATCTCGGCGACCTCCTCCGGGTCGATGCCGTTGGCGTCGAGCACCTCGCGGATCGTCCTCGTGTCCGAGAGCGCCTTCTTCTCCGTCGCAGAGAGGCATCTCTTCTCTCCCAAGATCAGCTCCCTTCCGACGAGCATGTGGTCGACATCTAGTTTCTCCGCCATGACCTCCTCGAGACTGTGCGAGAAGGGAGCGTGGCCGACGTCGTGCACCAAGGCCGCTGCCCTAACGAGCTCGCTCTCGTCCTCGTCGAGCCCGAGCGCCGATGCCATCCGCGTCGCGATGTGGAACGTGCCGAGGGAGTGCTCGAGGCGGGTATGATGCGCGCCGGGGAATACGAGGTACGCCAGGCCGAGCTGGTGTATGCCGTGCAGGCGCTGCACCTCCGGCCGGCCGAGCAGCTCGAGGAAGACGCCCTCGACCTTCACACTGCCGTGCACGCTGTCGTGTATGACCTTGAAGTCTGGCAACGGATGAGGATGGGCCAGGCGATATTTATCCCTACTCACCAAATGGAAGCTCCGCGAGTGGAGGTACTTCTAATCGACGCGGGTAGTGTCCGCCGGGCGAACTCGACTACGAGAAGCCGCCTTTTATCTTGTGCCGGTCGATCTTGATCCCGTTCGGGGCGATGATGATCAGGTTGTGGCCGATCGCCGCCACGTCCCCGTTCGTGTCCCGCGCCACCGCCTTCAGCTCGTTCGTGATGCGCTTCAGGGTGATCTGGTCGTTGGCGACGGAAGAGTAGTCGATCATGACGATGTTGCCGCTGTACGCCGGCTGAACCACCGCGCTCAGGTCCTCGTACCGGTATATTTCCGCGATCTTGATCATCCCCTTCCCTCCAAGGGGGTTCTCCTCTTCGAAGTTGAGCTGACCGAGATCGATGTACTGGTCGCTCTCTACCGTCTGGACCTCGTCCTTGCTCCTGAGCAGTGGCTTCTTCAGCAGTGGCATGACATGCATCCCTCTGGACATTGTAATGAGATGTTCGATATTTAAATCTTTGAGAATGTGGCTACTCGGAGCGAGCCTGCTGGATTGGGAATTGCATTCTGATTCTCATTCATGATTCAGATAGTCATTTATACGCCGCCGGAACATGCTTTGGCGGGGTCAAGCGGCCAGAAGGGATACTTTGGCCAAACTCGTGCTATGCGTAGGACCGGACGGTAGGTTCTTGGAGAAGGCGAAGGTCTACCTCGAGAGGTCAAAGGACGTCAACGTCGTCACGGCGTCCTCCAGAGCGGAGGCGCTGGAGACGATGAAGAGCGGCAAGCCGGCCGCGGTCATCTGCGACCATGTCCCGCCCGAGCTCGACGGAACCGAACTGCTGCGCGAGACGAGGTCGACCGGCAACGATGTGCCGTTCGTCATGCTCACGGCCGAGGACCGACGCGACCTGCTCATGAAGGCGATCATGAAGGACGCCGACCTGTGCTTCCAGCCCGCCACGATAAGCTCGGAGGTCGTTCTTCCAGAGCTATCCCAGCGCCTCAACCGAGCACTGAAGCAGATCGATGACGAGGACGAACTCAAACGCAGACTTGCGATGGAGGAGCTCATCGCCGACGTGTCGACGAGGCTGCTCGATTCCCGACCGCCCGACATCGACGCCGAGATCAGGAGCGCCCTAGGCAAGGTCGGAGAGTTCATCGGCGCCCTGCGCTGCTACTTCCTCGTTTCCACCCCGGACGGCAAGAAGATCCTGAAGGCGTACGACTGGCCCGAGGATTCGAAGGGAAAGTCCATGGACCTCATGAGCGTCGACCTTTCGGTCTACGGCTGGGCGATCGAGCGCATCAAACGGGGCGAGAGCATCGTCGTGAACGACCTCGACGCGCTGATGACGAGCGGACACGCCACGCCGGAGATGATGGCGGTGTTCGAACGCTGGAGGGAAGACGGCGTCACCAGGATCATCGGCATCCCCCTGATGATGAACGGCGAGCTCAAGGGGCTGTTCGGCTACACGGCCGGGAATGACTCGTCGCGCTGGACCGACGAGGACGTCCGCCTCGCGACCATCTTTTCGAACACCGTCGCCGCCGGCCTCGGCCGCATGGAGTACGAGCAGAGGCTGACCAAGGAGAAGGACAAGTTCAAAGCGATCGCCGATTACACCTACAACTGGGAATCCTGGATCGACAACGACCTCAGGTTGCGCTGGGTCAACCCGGAGGTCGAGCGCATGACCGGTTACACTGTGGAAGAGTGCATGGCCATGCCCGACTACCCCATCCCGATCGTCCTCGAGGACGACCGTCACCTCGCGACCGAATGGTTCAAGGGCAAGGGCGGCACGGGCCGGGCGACCCGCGGTGACCAGGAGTTCAGAATCAAGCGCAAGGACGGCGGCATAGTCGAGGCCGCGGTCTCGTGGAGGCCCGCGATCCGGGAGGACGGGGCGCACCTGGGCTACAGGGCG
This sequence comes from Methanomassiliicoccales archaeon, assembly GCA_028679935.1. The sequence goes on from JAJRAL010000008.1 coordinate 9,922, forward strand.
AGCGTGCAGGACATCAGCGAGCGGAAGCATATGGAGACGGAGCTGCAGAGGGCCTTCGCCCAGCTGTCCCTGCTCAACCGGGTCACGAGGCACGAGATGACCCATCAATTGACCATCCTGAGGAAGGGGTTCGACGAATGCCGCGTCGGCAACGGAGCGCATGATCCGGAGCTGCTCGAAAAGGTCGGCAAGAGCATCGACCGGATGAACCGACTGTTGCGCCTGCTCGAGGATTTCCAGAACGTAGGTGATTCGGCTCCAGTCTGGCAGAACGTTGGGGAGATCGTGGAATCGGCCCTGGAGGGCGCCCCGAAGGATGTGAAGGTGAGGATCGCGGTCGGCGAGACCGAGGTGCTGGCCGACCCAATGCTGGAACGCGTCTTCAGCCATCTGCTCGAGAACTCCTTGACGCACGGCGGCGGGGTGAAGAACATAGTCGTCGAGAGCAAGGCGACCGAGGACGGGATCAGTATCGTCTATCGCGACGATGGCGTCGGCATCCCGTTCGAGAAGAAGAAGGAACTATTCGTCAGGGATCGCAAGCATCAGCCCGCGAGGGGCCTCATCCTCGGCAGCGAGATCCTGGCCGTCACAGGGATGTCGATCGTGGAGACGGGCGCTCCGGGCAAGGGCGCCAGATTCGAGGTGCAGATCCCGGCCGACAGATATCGAGTCGTTACCGGGCAATCGGCCAATTGAAGATGCGGGTCTCGTCGAGACATCGTTCATGAGATTGATTAGCTGCCTTCCGGCGGGATTGCCACGACGACGGTGCAGCGCGCGCTCTCCGCGACGCTCCGCTCCTTCTTGAACAGGAAGCCGCGGCCCTTCTCTTCCCACTCCCCTTCCATCACGATGACGTCGACCTTCCTCTCCTCGGCGAACTGGGCCAAGTCCCTGCCCGTCTCCCGCACCAGTACGACCGTAGGATGCATCCTCCGGACCCTGGCCCAGGACGGTAGCAACCTGAAGACAGAGATCTCGCGCTCATAGTCGACGAGCGACTCCGGCCGGTACACGGAATAGAGGGGCACGATCGGCGGTATCTCGACCACCTTCGCGGCGACGATGTCGACGTCGGGGAAGACGGAGCCTTCGGTGAGCGCCTCCGCCAGCTCCACTGGCTCGCCCTTGAGCCGGGTGAGCGCGGGGATGAGCACCCTTGGGCCTCGGTCGAGAGGGATGAACGGGGCCTCCCAGTTGCTCACCATGCTCACTCTCCGCTGTCTGAAGTCCTCGACCCACCTGACCTCCGAGAGAGCACCTCGCCGTCCCCTGAGAACGTCCCGAGAGACGGGAACGAACACACGGAACGCCCCGCTCTCCTTGACCGCCTTCCTGAGGCTGCTCGACATCGTCTTCGCTCCGCGCTCGCGTCCTAGGAGGTGGATGTCAAGCATCTCGTAGGGCACGCCCAGATGCGCCGCGTGCCTTTCGATGAAACGGGTCACGTCGCCCAATCTGTGATCGTCCGTCTCCTTGTCGATCGCACGGATGAACACGAGACGGGAACCGGAGGCACGCGCCGAGTCCATCGCGACATGGACGAGGTTGCCTTCGAAGCCGATTCCTCGGAGAACGACGGCGGTCGGGGGCGCGCTCTCCATGAACGGTGGCAGCTCTTTCAACTTCGGGAGTGCGACTGACCCCGCCATCGCCACCCGGATCGGCACGGCTGCGACCGGCCTTGCCGGCAGGAGGTACCTTCTGAGGATGAGCTTCCTCATCTCCTCAAGCACGAATACCACCGGGGCGATGGCGTAGAGCACTAGGATTGCAGTGAGCGGTACAGGGGCGATCATGAACATTGACCCGATCGCGGGAACGTACACCAGCAATAGCAGCAGCATGAACGAGATTGCGACCGCGACCAGCAGCCACTTGTTCTTCGCCAAGCTGACCGAGAGCGACGACTTGACGTTCGTGCGCATTGCGAAGACGGCACCCAGCTGACCGGCCATGATCGCCGCGACGGTGATGGTCGTGCCTTGTGCGTACACTGTCGCCGATGGAACGACGGTCTGACCGAACGTCCATCCCCCGCTCTGCCACATGCTGAAGCACCAGAATAGCGCGAAGACCCCGACGACCGTTCCGAGGTACGCGGACCGGGCTATCGCGTTCATGCCGAGGAGACGGGATTTCTTTGACCGAGGGGGCCGCTCCATGACATCTGGCTCCGGCGGCTCGAGCGTGAGCGCAAGCGACGGCGGGATATCCATCATGAGGTCGATGGCGAGCACCTGGACGACGGCGAGCGGAAGTGGCACGCCGAGCACCACGAACGCGATGAAGGCGACGAGCTCGGCCCAGTTGTGGATGAACACGTAGACGATGAACTTCTTCAGGTTGTCGAAGACCGCCCTCCCCTGCTCGATGCCCTTCACTATCGAGGCGAAGTTGTCGTCGAGCAGGACCATGTCCGAGGACTCCCTCGCGACGTCCGTTCCTGAGAGGCCCATGGCGATCCCGATGTCCGACTCGAGCAGGGCGGGTGCGTCGTTCACGCCGTCGCCGGTGACCGCGACCACCTCTCCCTTTTCTCGCAGCGACCTCACCACCCTGAGCTTCTGGTCCGGCGCGATCCGGGCGAACACCAGCTCCTCGCGATCGAGGGCCTGAGCGAGCTCCTGATCGCTCATCTTCGCCAGAGCGGCCCCGGTGATCACGGCGCCCTTGGACGAGGTGATGATGCCGACGCTCTTGGCGATCGCCTCGGCCGTCAGCTCGTGGTCGCCCGTCAGCATGACGACCCTCACGCCAGCGCTGCGCGCCTGGGCCACAGCCGCCCCGCTCTCCGCCCTCGGCGGATCGAGTATCGCCACGATGCCGACGAGGGTCAGGTCCTTCTCCAGCACCTCGGACTCGTACTTCTCTGGCTCCGCATCCAGCGGTCTGATGGCGAGCGCGAGCACGCGGTAGGCCTCCCGCGCGAAGGCGTCCGCCTGGTCGAACACCGCCCTCGCCCGCTCGGTGGTCATTGGAACCACCTCTCCGTTCCAGTACAGCTTCGAGCTTCGCTTCAGGATCTCTGCCCCGGCCCCCTTGACATAGGCGACAATCCTCCCGTCCGGCTCGCGGTGGACGCTCGTCATCATCTTCCGCGTCGACTCGAAGGGTATCATGCCGATGCGCGGGCTCCGGGCAAGCTGGTCCTTCGAGTGCATTCCCGCCTTCTCCGCGAAGGCGAGCAAAGCCGCCTCGGTCGAATCGCCGACCGCGGTCCAGCGAGACTTGCGCCTGTCCAACGGCGGCACGACGGTGGCGGTGTTATCGAGGCAGGAGACGCGGAAGAGCTGCGCCAGGTCGTCCGCGTCGGTAGCCTGGACCCTCTTCCCGCCGATCAGCACCGCGCCCTCCGGCTCGTAGCCCTCCCCGGTCGCCTCGAGCGTCCTTCCACCGACCCAGGCCTTGCGCACGGTCATCTGGCCCTCGGTTATCGTACCGGTCTTGTCGGTGCAGATGACGGTGGCGCTGCCTAGCGTCTCCACCGAGGACAGCCTCTTGACCACGACGTTGCGCTTCGACATCGAGAGGCTGCTCAGCGCCAGAGAGAGCGTCAAGGTGACCTGGAAGCCCTCCGGGACGAGGGAGATCATCACCCCGATCATGAATAGGAGGCTGGCGGCGAGCTCGAGCCCCAGGCCGAAGAACGCGATGAGAAGGAAAACGAAGCCGACGACGATCGCCACGACGAAGTTCAGGCGCGCGGCGCGGTTGATCTCGAGCTGCAGAGGGCTAGCCGGCTCGACGACCGTCTGGGTGAGCTTCACGATCCGCCCGAACTCGGTGTGCTCCCCGGTGGCGAAGATCACCCCTGTGCCGGAGCCCGAGGCGACCGTCGTCCCGGCGAAGACGACATTAGCGCAGTAGGCGAGCTCCTTCCTCGAGGCGACGGTCGCGGTGCCCGGGGCGCGATGGGACGGCTCCGATTCGCCGGTGAGGGCGGAGTTGTCCACCGCCAGCTCGAAGCACTCGACCACCCGCGCGTCCGCCGGGATCTTGTCCCCCGCCTCAAGGATGAGCAGGTCTCCAGGAACGACGTCCGCCACCGGCACCTGACTGACCTGGCCGTCGCGCCTCACCCTGGCATTGGCGGGGATCAGCTCCTTGATGGCCCTAACCGCGCGCTCGGCGCGGTACTCCTGGAAGAGGCTGAAGACGACGCTGATGACGACGACGAGCAGGATGACGATACCCATGCCGATCGAGCTTGGATCGTTCGCGCCGAAGCCGCTGATGAACGACAGAATCGCGGCGACGATCAGGAGGATGGTGAAGAGGTTCTTGAGCTGTGCGGCGAGGCTCTGCGACAGCTTCTTCTTGCGCTCGGGGAGGACGTTGCGACCGTACCTCTGACCTCTTGCCGCGGCCTCGGTCGCTGAAAGGCCATCGGGTCCAGTGCCAAGAATGCCGTAGAGCTGCTCGATAGTGCAATCGATGCAATGCAGCGCATCAGCGCTTTCTGGTATTCCCGCATCCACAGACTCGTCCCCTAGTGAGGGCGGGGGCGTCTGCATTCGTCCTCGTCCGGACTCTATAGCAATGGCAGAGAAATCCCCCTCTATTAATTGGCTCCGCCCTTACAGCGGGTGCTGAGGCGAGGAGGCCCATCGCCTATCTCTCGTCGTACTTCCAGAGCTTGTCGCCAACGTAGAAGAGGGACCGGATCGCCTTCCCTGGCTTCTTGGAGCGCATCTCCGCGCCGATGGTGAGCGCGACGCCCACCGCCAGGGGTTTCAGGTTCTTCTCGTCCCTGACCCAGACGTAATCCCCGACGGCTATCGACTCGTCGGCGTCGACAATCCCCGGCCCCATCACGTCCGCGCCGTTGATGACGAACTTGATCGCGCCCATGTCGACGGTGGCGTACGCCTTCGAGACCGGGTACTTGAGGAACCCGCGGACGGTCAGGAACGCCTTCCCCTCCAGGACGAAGGCGACTATCTGGTTCGACACAAGGACGACGTCGAACCCCGGACCCTCGGCCATGTCGACCGTTTCGCCGACCTGGAAGACCGGCGCCCCGACCTTCGAGGATATCTCCTCGGCCAGGGCCTTGATCTCTTTCTCCCTCAGCCTTCTCCGCTTCCTGACCCTCAGCTCTGACATGCTGTGAGGCTCACTTCTTTCTCTTGCCAAAAAGCTTGCCGCCGAAGTGCTTCCCTTCCTTTGCGCCCTCCTCCTTCGGCTTCGACTCCGGTTCCGGAGCCTTGGGCGCCGATGGGGCCTGCTTCACCTCAGCCATCTGCACCGGGTCCTCCCCCGAGGGCATCGGCTCTCCAGAGGAGATGCTTTTCGCGACCTTCTCCAGCTCCTCGAGGCTCGACATCGAAAGGTCGGTTCCGCAGCCAGGGCAGGAGGTCGCATCGGAAGGCACAGAGCGCCCGCACATCGGGCACTCGGTAGAATCTGGTTCCTTGTTCATCGCCTCACTGACCCCTGCCCATCTAGCTGTCGCGATTTAACGGTTTTGTACAACGTATCAGTGCCGATTGCGGTCGGCCATATCAAAGCCTTTATTGCTACACCAGGCACTTCCAGCTAGGGACCGGGGTCGGCTCGAGTAGGGGATGGTTGGAGCGATGGGGGACTTCAAGTTCAGTAACGGCAAGGTCAAGAAAGGAATCCTGGCCGCAATCGTTTCAGCGATCGTGCTGCTGGCCATACCGGTCATGATCCTGCTCGTGGCCCGAGCGATCACCGGACTGGCGGGCGCGTTCTACGAAAACGCGAACTCGCTCGTTCTGATCGTCATCATCGCCTCGATCCCCGCTATCGTGCTGGCTTTCTTCCGCGGCCACTACCCCAAGGGCTCCGCATCAAGGCTCGTCTTCGGCGAGGCCGAGACGGCATCGTTGGCGGTGTACCTCCTGCTCGTACTCACCTCCCCATACCTGAGCGGAGC
>JAJRAL010000126.1 GCA_028679935.1 Methanomassiliicoccales archaeon
CCTTCGTGCCCGCGCCGAAGTTGCATCTCTCGCCTATTACGCTGTCTCCGACGTAGCTCAGGTGCGGCACATTGGTCCTGCTCATGATGATGGAGTTCTTGATCTCGACCGCAGCGCCGATCTTGCAGTGGTCGCCTATCGACGTGCTCGGGCGGATGTACGCATTGGGGCCGATCTCGCACTCATCGCCGATGATCACGGGGCCGATGATGTAGCTCCCAGGCAGCACTCGCGTGCCCTCGCCCACATGGATGTTGCCGATCACGGTGGCCTTCTCGGAGACTCTGCCCTTGATGTCTAACTTCAGATCGCCCATGAGTATCCTGTTCGCCTCGAGCAGGTCCCACGGCCTGGCCACATCGATCCACTCGCCCGTGAGCAGGTGTGTGTAGATGTGGCTCTTGCGCATGAGTATCTTGAACGAATCTGTGATCTCGAACTCTCCTCTCGGGGACTTCTTGGTGTCCCTTATCGCCTCGAATATCTCCGGCTCGAGTATATACGCGCCCGCGTTGACCGTGTTCGTCTCCGGCACTTCGGGCTTCTCGTTGATTTCCTTGATCACGCCCGCGTCGACCGTGATGCAGCCGTAGCGCTTCGGGTCCTCGACGGTCGTCAGGGCCATGACGCTCCCCTTGACCTTCTTGTGGTGCTCGACTATGCCTTGGACGCTTTCTTTCGTGAGGACGACGTCGCCGTACAGACAGAAGAAGGCGGTGTCGACCTTGTCCTTGATCATGCCTATGGCATGGGCAGTCCCGAGGCGCTCCTTCTGCTCGACATACTCTATCTTGACTCCGAAGTCCCTGCCGTCCCCGAAATGCTCCCTGATCCTCTGTGCGCGCCAGCCGACCAGGAGTATGAGATCCTTGATGCCCGCTTCCTTGAGAGACTCGATGTTGTGCTCCAGGAACGGCCTGCCTGCCACTGGAAGGAGAGGCTTCGGTATGTTGGAAGTCAGCGGCCGCATCCTGACCCCTTCCCCTGCCGCTAAGATGTAGCCCTTCATCTACAGGACCTCTTGACGATATTGTCTATCGTGTTCATGATGCTCCCGGCACGCTTCTCGGTCCTGGCCTCCGCCAAGAGCCTGATCTTGGGTTCGGTGCCCGATGGCCGGACGAGCGCCCAGCCGTCCTCGTACTGGAGGCGATAGCCGTCCAGGGTGATGAGCTCGTCGCACTTGAGCGCACGCATCGCCTTGTCGAGGTTCCTGAGGGACATCTCCCTGAACTTCGGGTCGTAGGAGACCGCGCCCCTGAGCATCTGATATCTCGGGATCTTGGATGTGAGTTCTGAGAGCCTTTTCTTGGAGGCCATCTCGACCAGCCTCGCGGCGGCCAATATGCCGTCGGGACAATAGCTCTGGTCGGGGAAGATCCAGGTTCCCGAGGGCTCTCCCCCGAAATCCGCCTTGCTCTTCTTGACCTCCTCGCTGACGAAGACATCGCCCACGCGCGTCCTAATAATCTTCGCATCGATGTAGTCGTCTATCGCCATGGATGTGTCGACCGTGACGACGACCTTCTTCTTCGCGAAGCGCTTGGCGAACAGGGCGAGCAGTTGGTCGCTACCGAGGAACATCCCCTTGTCATCGATAGCGACCATCCTGTCGGCATCGCCATCGTGCGCGATGCCCAGATCCGCCTTCATCGAGACGACGGCGTTCTTGAGGTCCGTGAGATTCTCTTCGATTGGCTCGGGCGGTCTTCCTGGAAAGTGGCCGTCCGGGTTCGAGTTGAGAGTGACTACCTTGCAGCCCATCCTCTGGAGGACGAGGGGCGTGATCGTTGACGCAGGACCGTTGGCGCAGTCGACTACCACCTTGAGCTTGGAGGTCCCGACGCCAGATAAGATACGGTATGCGTGGGCATCGATGGCCTCGGAAAGAACGTGCTTCTTGCCCACCTGGTCCCACGGCTTCAGCTTGAACTTCTTCGACTCGAGCAGCTTCTCGACGGCGGCCGACTGCGAGACTCCGAATCCAGAACCATCAGGGTTCCAGAGCTTGATCCCCGCGTACTCAGGCGGGTTGTGGCTCGCGGTGACCATGACGCCGCAGTTCATGGTGCGAGCAGCCTCCGCAAGGGTCGGCGTGGTGACGAGCCCCACCTCGAAGACATCGCATCCGGCCGCCATGAGCCCACTCGACACCGCCGCGGCGATCATCGGCCCAGATGTCCGCGAATCCATCCCGATGACCGCGCACTTCGCATTGGTGCCGACTGCCATGCCGATCTCGGCAGCGAGCTCGGGAGTGAAGTCCTTGTTGACGACCCCCCGTGCTCCGGATGAACCGAACAGTCGCATCATTCAGTACCCCGGGCACTCCGATGACAATACGTGACTATATTACATTTCTCGAGAGGACTTTGCCCGAGATGGCGACTCACAATCGTTCTTTCCGCGCATGGGCAATCGCCAGTAGTATTAATTGGTAGGTCGATTCGGGTGCGAGCTGATGTTTCGGAAGGAGACATCGGACTATCTAGGGGGGAGAAGAGAGATGAGATTGAGGTATCTTCAAGTGGGCACGGCTCTAGCGATCGTCGCCTTCATGACCGTCGCTTGCCTTCCGTTGGCAAGAAGCGGCCCTGGGACTCCATCGCTATTGACGCCGGAGGAACTCGCCTTCGCGAAGTCGGTGGGCAGGGGCGAGTACGCATATGGCATAGACTGGACATATTCGTATGACTACGGGGAACTCGAGTACCCCGCGGGCAGCGGCCTGATGGCATGGAGAGGTGTCGGAAGCGAGCCCGCGCACGAGTATGCAGACTACCTGACCAAGGAGATGAGGAACATCGGCCTCAAGGATGTGAAGCGGGAGGAGTTTCCAGCACACGCCTACAACTATGGTGGCGCGTCAGTTCAGATAGTGTCGCCAGTTGAGAGCGATGTGTGGCTTGCAG
>JAJRAL010000219.1 GCA_028679935.1 Methanomassiliicoccales archaeon
CCGAGCGAGGTTGTTCACGAGATTCTCCTCACGGCACTCGGCCCTCTACCCTCTTCTCCTGTCCTCGGGCTACCGGCTAGAAGGGGCCAACCTCCGCCTCGTCAAGGGCGAGTGCAAGGAGCGGGTGGGATTCCACGTCTCGGCCTGGGCGGGCTGAGGGCATTTTCGTCGCATCTCAGGCAAAGGTCATATACCGATTGTCGCGTGGCAAGAGGCAGGCGATATGGGGCTGCTAAGCTCTCTGCCAGAGAGCCTCGTCGATGATAGGGACACTTTCGTCATGCCGCACAGCGGCAACAGCCCATGCTCCATCTGCAAGGGGACCAAGATGCTCTGCGGCAAGGACCGCTGCCCCTTGATGATCAAGTTCTACTCGAATCAGAAGACGCAGAGGCTCATCGGCTCCTTGGACATGGCCGGCAGCTCCCCGCCCGGGGTCTTCATCGGAAGGTACGGTTACCCGAAGGTCGACATCGGCCCGCTCGTGCCGCCGGAGTTCGGCGACACCTCGATCATGGACACGCCGGAGAGGTGGATGGGGAAGAGCATCGAGGAGATCACCGACTTTCGATTCCGCCTGGTGAGGGGCAAGTTCCGGGTCGACGTGAAGGAGTTCCAGAATGCGGGGAAGGTGATGGACTACACCCAGGAGCTGGCACTCTCCATCAACTGCCCCGACGTGGAGATCAGCTTCGCCAAAAGGCCGGCGGGAAAGATCGTGCTCGACGACGAGATACAGCCGTTCGGACCATCGGGCCGGGTCACGGAGATGGACATCACCAATCCGAAGTATGATCACAAGGTGGAGAAGGCGTTCTACGACACCGACCTCAAGGCGGCCGATGCGGTCAGGACGCTATACAAGGATGGCGTGCTCGTCTCGAAGATTCAGAAGTCGTTCAGCGTCGGTGCTTTCGGCATCGAGAAGAACCGCAAGCTCGTGCCGACAAGGTGGAGCATCACCGCCGTCGATGACATCCTCGGGAAAACGCTCCTCGCCAAGACCAAGACCTATCCATTGCTCGACGAGTTCAGGGTCTACGATTGGGATCAGCTGGACAACCGCTGGTGCGTCCTTCTCCTGCCGACCTCATGGAGGTACGAGCTTGTTGAGGCCTGGTACCCGAACACGGCCTGGAACCCAATGGGCAAGCAGATCGACATCATCTCGAGCCACGAGTTCTACGAGGGCAGGAAGGACTACGCCGAGATCGGAGGCTGCTATTACTCGGCTAGGCTCGCGACCAATGAGCTCCTCGAGAAGGAGCGGCGCCAGGCCGGGGCGGTCATCCTCAGGGAAGCACATCCAGGATACGTGATGCCGGTGGGGGTCTGGAACGTCCGGGAGAATGTCAGGATGGCCCTGAGGCAGCAGCCGCAGCGGTTCAACAAGCTCGAGGAGGCGCTCGCCCATGTGGCGACGAGGATGGACATCGGCATCCCCCGCTGGATCCGTAGCAGCGCTATTCTCACCGACTTCCTTCGACAGAGGAGGCTTGACGACTACGACACGGCTTGAGTCGTTCGACCTATCGGGCCCCAAGGAGGTCATGTTCGAGTGCGTCGAATGCAAGAGCGCACTCTCGAGGTCTAAGTTGCCGGGTCTGGACTACGCGCTCAACCCCTACGTCGGCTGCGCTCACGATTGCGCCTACTGCTATGCCCCCTACGTGCTCGGGATCGACCGCTCGGCGTGGGGTTCGAGGGTGAGGGTCAAGTCGAACCTGCCAAGACTCCTGGCCAAGGAGCTCATCAGGTCGAAGGGGATGATAGGAGTCGGCACGGTCACGGACCCGTACCAGCCGCTCGAAAGGGAGACGTCGCTCACACGAACCTGCCTCGGATTGATGGTCGCCAAGCGGGCTCGCTTCAGCATTCTCACCAAGTCCGACCTGGTGGTCAGGGACATCGATCTGATCAAGCGCTCCTTCGGATCGGAGGTCGGAGTGACGATCACGACACTGGACGATGAAGCAGCCGCGTCGATCGAGCGCAACGCCCCGTCCCCGTCTCGGAGACTGGATACGGTAAGACGTCTCGTTTCCGAGGGAATCAACGCGTACGTCCTCGTCGGCCCTGTCCTTCCGAATGTGACTGATAGAGACCTGGATTCGTTCATGGGAGCTATTGCCGACACGGGCGCCAAGAGGATCATGACCGATCGCCTTCGGCTCCGACCCGGCATGCTCGCCCCCCTCGGCGACATTGTCGACTCGATCAGGTCTTCTTCTCGGGGATTCGCCGACCTGGTCGGTTCTCCCGGTCTCCTGGACGGCATGGTCAGAGATGTCGAGAGGACGGCAAAGGAACACGGACTGAGGGTCGAGAGCGCGTTCCAAGCGGAGCGACAAGGTTCAAGCCGCATCCAGCGATTAGGCACTCGATGATAGTCGTTTCCCTCGATCCGCGGACGGGAGATGAGGTAGCGAGGTTCCGCTCAACGAAGCTGGCGGACGTCCGGGCCGCGGTGACGAGGGCCAGGACCGGCCAAGCGAGGTGGTGGCGGCAGGAGAGCAAGCTCGGCAGAATAGAGACTCTTCGGCGAGTCGAGGAAGCGCTCCTTCGCAACAAGGGCCATCTGGTGGACGGAGCCGCTCTCGAGACCGGTCTACCGAAGTCCGCGGTTTCCTCGGGACTCGACAGCGCGATGCGGGGATTCTCGTACTACACAACGCGCTATGAGGCGCTCAATGACATCGATTTCCCCCTCGACCCGAAGGTCTGGAAGGACATGAGGGCGCGGGTGGTCTTCGAGCCACATGGGGTTGTTGGACAGATAGGCGTCTGGAACTA
>JAJRAL010000157.1 GCA_028679935.1 Methanomassiliicoccales archaeon
GGGGGATCAAGGATCTCGGCCTTCTCGAACGTGGAGGTTGCGACCGATCCTCCCCCGGTGATAAGCGGCTCCAGGCGCTTCAGAAGCTCGAGCTTCCCGTACAGGGCGCCGACTCCTGAAGGGCCGAGCATCTTGTGCGCTGACATCGCATAGAAGTCGGCGTCCATGGAGCTGACATCGACCTTGATGTGCGGCGCGGATTGCGCTCCATCGAACATCACGATCGCGCCGTGGTCATGTGCGATCTCCGCGACCTCCTTCGCCGGGACCGAGGTGCCGGTGACGTTGTTGACGTGGACCATGCTGACGACCTTGACCTTCTTGGTCATGCGCCGTTTGAACTCCTCGATTGAGAACACTCCTTCGGCCGAGGATGGGACGAAGCTCCTCCGTATTCCGCTCGAGGATTCGAGTTGCTGCCAGGGGGTCAGATTACTGTTGTGCTCGAAGTCCGCGGTGAGTACCTCGTCGCCCTTGCGGAGCCCAAGCCCCTTCGCCACCAGGTTGATCGCCTCGGTGCAGTTCTTGGTGAAGACAATCTCGTCCGGTCTAGAGGCGCCGAGGAATCTGGCGACCTTCTCCCTCGCCTCGTCCACCTTGATCGAGACCTGGGTCGCGAGGCGGTGTACGCTCCTGCCGCCGCATGCCGGGTAGTCCATGTAATACTCGTCCATCGCCGCGATGACTTGCTTGGGCCGGAACGTCTGGCAGGCATTGTCGAGGTAGACGTACTCTGGATGTCTCTCCAGCACTGGGAAGTCCTTCCTTACGGCGTCGGCGTCCATCCGCCCTGACAGCAGTCTTGCCGAGAAAATACTTGCGTACTGCGACGCTCGCTGCAGCGAAACGGTAATCAACGGAGGAATGCCTATGAGAGCTTCAAGTCTTAGCGATTGTTAGGAGGAAGCTGATTGGCCTCGGTCTATTTCGACAACAGCGCGACGACGGCGGTGGACCCGCGCGTCGTGGAGGAGATGCTGCCATATTTCTCGCAGAAGTACGGGAACGCATCGAGCCTGCATTCTTACGGAAGAGAGGCATACAACGCGCTGGAGAAGGCAAGGGAGAGATGTGCCCGGGCGTTGGGCGCCCAACCGAGGGAGATAGTGTTCACCTCGGGCGGGACCGAGGCCGACAACTTGGCAATCCAGGGGGTCGCTTTCTCCTCGCTTGAGAAGGGCAACCACATCATCACCAGCTCGATCGAGCATCACGCCGTTCTCCACACCTGCCAATTCCTCGAGGGTCAGGGGTTCAAGGTCACCTACCTGCCAGTAGACAGGGAGGGCAAGGTGTCGGTCGAGGATGTCAAGAGGGCGATCACCAAGCAGACGGTGCTTGTCAGCATCATGGCGGCGAACAACGAGATCGGGACGATCGAACCGATCCGCGAGATTGGCGCGATAGCCAGGGAGGCGGGTGCCGTGTTCCACACGGACGCGGTACAGGCGATCACGAAGATGCCGGTCAACGTGGAGCGCGACAACGTCGACCTTCTCGCCCTCTCGAGTCACAAGTTCCACGGGCCGAAGGGCGTCGGGATGCTCTATGTCAAGAAGGGCGTCCGCCTGAGGCCGATGATCTACGGTGGGGGGCATGAGCGCGGCATGAGGTCCTCCACCGAGAACGTCGCTGGCCTAGTCGGCATGGGCAAAGCGATCGAGCTCGGGATGGCGGAGATGGACGAATCCGTACCGAGGATGACGGCAATCAGGGACAGGATCATCGACGGCGTGCTAGGCACGATGCAGGACACGTTCCTCAACGGGCCGAGGGAGGGGAGGTTGTGCAACAACGCCCACTTCAGGTTCGATTTCATCGAAGGCGAGTCATTGATACTGAAGCTCGATGCGGATGGCTTCGCCGGCTCGACCGGCTCGGCGTGCTCGACAAAGAGCCTCGATCCCTCGCACGTGCTGATGGCGATCGGGCTGAGGCCGGAGCAAGCGCACGGCTCCCTCAGACTCTCGCTCAGCAAGATGAACACGATGGCCGAGGCCGAGGCATTCCTAAAGGTCATCCCAGAGATAGTCGCCAAACTGCGGGAAATGTCACCCATCAAGTCCTGGAAGGACTACGAAGGGTTCGATGACAAGGTGTGTGAGCACTGATGGCGTACAGCGAGAAGGTCATGGACCATTTCTCCCATCCGCGGAACGTCGGTGAGATTCCCGATGCCGATGGCGTGGGAAAAGTGGGAAACCCGATATGCCTCATCGAAGGATCCCTGGTCCAGCTCAATGGTCACATGAAGGAGATTGGGCAGGTCAACGTGAAGGACCGAGTGCTCACCCATAGAGGCGTCTATGCCAACGTGCTCCAGAAGTCCGTCAGAGACTACGAAGGTCCCGTCATCAAACTCGGAAGTAGACTCGGGCAGGAGACGTTGACCCCGGACCATATGATCTATGCGATCAAAGTGCCCCAGACTGACAAATATCTCCGCACCTCGGGAAAGAGGACACTCGAGCCGCAATGGTACCATGCCGAGGAGGTCGAACCTCGGGACATCGCTATGTATCCCATCCTCAAAGAAGTCAAGGACCTTGAGCACCTGCCAATCGATTTCGAGAGAAGGAAGTTCGATTACAGGAGCTTCGAGATTCCGGGGTCCGTGCCATTGAGCGCCGACCTACTGAGGGTCTTCGGCTACTATCTGGCGGAAGGGAACGCCGTGACGAAGGTGACCAAGGCCCAGGTCCAGTTCACCTTCCACAAGAACGAGATGCCATATTGTGAGGACATCTCTCGGGTGGTCCGTGATGTATTCGGCCTAGAGGCGAAAATCGAGATCAGGGAGGGGCACAACACAGCGATTGTCATCCTGAACAATGCGAGGCTCGCCGAGGCATTCGAGCAATGGTTCGGCAAGGGGGCCGTCAACAAACATATGCCCGATTTCATGCTCTTGCTTCCGCCAAACAAGCAGAAGGCCATCATCGAGGGAATGTGGAAGGGCGACGGGTATGTGAATGTGACAAGACACTCGCCCAGAGCGGGCTATTCGACGATATCGAGAGAGCTCGCGTACCAGACCAGGATGGTGCTTCTGCGTCTAGAAATCGTTTCCTCCTTGTATCGGGAGCCTGCAAGACTGAGAAAGGGCGTCAGCCACAGAGAATCGTACAGGATCCATGTGGGTGAGAGACAATCGCTTGAGAGGCTCTGTCCAATCGTCGGAATCGATTACGTCGACGCGAGGCTGGTCCACGTCCATTCGTGGATTGACAGGGGGTTCCTTCACACTCCAATCACTTCGAAGGAGCTCCTGCATTACTCAGGCAAGGTCCTGAATTTCGAGGTCGAAGATCATCACTCCTTCGCCACCGAAAGCCTCGCGTGCCACAACTGCGGCGACCTCATGTGGATCTACATCAAAGTGAAAGACGACATCCTGGTCGATGTCAAGTTCAAGACGTTCGGCTGCGGAGCAGCAATCGCCACCAGCAGCATGGTCACCGAGATGGCCAAAGGGAAGACGCTCGAAGAAGGGATGAAGATAACCAGGAAGGATGTCGCCGACGCACTCGAGGGACTGCCGCCGCAGAAGATGCACTGCTCGAACCTAGCCGCCGACGGTCTCCACGCCGCCATCAAGGACTACTTGACAAAGCACGGCAGGGAATTTATTAAGATAGAGGGATAGTCTAACCCCGTCGTGGGAAAAGGATGAACCGCATCCAGACCAAGCTCTGCTCGCTAACACTCGAGAACCCCACGTTGCTGGCCTCGGGGATGATGGGCGAGACGGGCGAGTCATTGTTGGCGGTCGCCAAGGCGGGTGCTGGCGGGGTCGTCACCAAGTCCGTCGGGATGGAGCCGCGGATCGGCTACGAGAACCCTACCCTGGTCGAGCTCGATTGTGGCTACCTGAACGCGATGGGCCTGCCGAACCCCGGGATCGATTCCTACCGGGAGGAGATGAAGGTCGCCCTCGCTGGCAAGGTCCCGATCATCGGTTCGATATTCGCGATCACTCCAGAGGATTTCGCGCTCCTCGCTTGGAAGATGCAAGAGTACGGCGCCTCGGCCGTGGAGCTCAACCTCAGCTGCCCCCATGCGCGAGGGCTCGGCATGGAGATCGGCGTGGATCCAGTCGTGGTCCGTAAGATCGTCCGCGAGGTGAAGGGATCCGTTAGCATACCGGTCCTGGCAAAGCTCACGCCGAACACACATAGGCTCGCCGAGGTAGGCAAGGCGGTCGAGGAGGCGGAGGGCGACGGCATCGTCGCGATCAATACGCTGAAGGCGATGGCTATCTCCATCGAGGCGAGGAAGCCGATCCTCCAGAACAAGGTGGGAGGGCTCTCCGGGCCCGCGGTGAAGCCGGTCGGGGTGAGAGCGGTCTACGACCTCTACGAGGCTGTCGACATCCCGATTGTCGGGGTCGGCGGCATCGAGAGCTGGAGGGACGTCATCGAGTACATGATGGCCGGGGCCACGGCGGTCCAGATTGGAAGCGCGATCGGGAGCAGGGGGCTCGGCGTCTTCAGGGAAATCAGCTCAGGACTGGCGGCCTACGCCGATGCGGAACGTGTCCAGAATCTCGAGGACATCGTTGGGGTGGCGCATGGCTAGGCAGGAGATGGTCAAGGTGACCTCGGTCACCGTGGAGGGGAATGGCCTCAGGTCGCTCCGCTTCCCGTTCGACCGCCCCGTGAAACCGGGTCAGTTCTTCATGGTTTGGGTGCCTGGCGTGGACGAGGTGCCGATGTCCGCCTCCTACCTATTCGGCGAGAAGGGGATCACGGTCCGGGAGGTCGGTCCGGCCACCAAGGCGTTGAACGAGTTGAAGCCGGGAAGCCTGATTGGGGTGAGGGGACCGTACGGGAACGGCTTCGAGATCGGTCCGGGGAAGGCGCTCCTTATCGGAGGAGGTACCGGAATGGCCACTCTCATACCGATAGCGGAGTTCATATGGGACATGCGCAAGGTCGACATCCTGATCGGGGCGAGGACGAAAGGTGAATTGCTATTCGAGGAAAGGGCGGAGCTGCTCTCCTCGGAGGTCCACGTCTCCACCGATGATGGTTCGAGGGGCATGCAGGGCACCGTGGTCGAGATGGCGGCGAAGCACCTGGACGAGCATGGCTGCGATGTCATCTACGCCTGCGGACCGGAGAAGATGCTGACCGCCGTTCTCGAGCTGTGCAAGAGGAGGGGCATCCCCTGTCAGCTCTCACTCGAGAGGCTGATGAAGTGCGGCTCGGGTCTTTGCGGAAGCTGCGTGATCGACGGGATGCGGGTCTGCGCCGAAGGGCCGGTCTTCACCGGCGAGCAACTCGTCCAGGCGCCAGAGTTCGGCATGTGGAAGCGCGACGAGACCGGTCGCAAGGTCAAGCTTTGAAGTGCTCCTCTGGATGAACTACTTCCTTGACGAGCTCCTCGAAGTCGGCGTCGCTCACCCTTCCCTTGATCTCGCCCAGCGCCTTGACCTTCTGCAGTATCCTGGCGACCTGCTCCTCCGACGCCTCGATTTTCTGGTCCTCCAGTCTCTTCCGGATGTACGTCGCTCCGGAATGCTTGCCGAGCATCAGGTGCCGTCGATTGCCCACCGCCTCCGGCGGTATGGACTCATAGGTCAGGGGGCAATTGAGCACCGCCGCGACGTGAATGCCCGACTCGTGGGAGAAGACGTTCTCGCCGACGATCGGCTGGTTCCTGGCAACGGGCACCTTGGAATACTCGGCGACCATCTCCGAGAGCTCCATAAGCTCGGACATGTCGATGCCGAGATCGACTCCATAAACGAACTTCATGAGCGCGACGAACTGCTCCAGCGGCACGTTCCCCGCCCTCTCTCCTATTCCGTTGACTGTGGTGGTGACCGCCTTCGCTCCGGCGTTGATTCCTGCAACGGCGTTCGCGAGCGCCATCCCGAAGTCGTTGTGGAGGTGCACTGATACGGGTGTCTTGAAGGTCGACGTGATCTCCTTGACGATCTTTGATATCGCCTCGGGAGAAGCGCAACCAACGGTGTCGGTGATGCCCAGCCTGACGGCCTTTCCGGCCTCGGCGACCTTGTAGACTTCCTTCAGGAAGGAGATCTCCGTCCGGGTCGAATCCTCGCAGCTGAGCGCCGCCTTGACGCCCCTCGAACGGCAATGGTCGAGCGCCTCCCCCGCCTTCTGCAGCACGTACTCCTTCGGCTTGTTGAACTTGTACCGCAGATGGATGTCCGACGTGGCGATGAAGAGCAGCACGACGTCGACGCCGGCGTCCACCGCCGCGTCTATGTCGCCCGGGACCATGCGGGAGAGGGCGAGGATGTCAGCCTCGAGGCCGAGCTTCGAGATCGTCTTGATGGTTCGCTTCTCCCCCTCTGACACGGCCGGGAAGCCGGCCTCGATCTGGGGGACGTGGATGGCGTCTAGCTTGCGCGCGATCGCCACCTTCTGCTCCATGCTGAAGACGACCCCTGGCATCTGCTCGCCGTCACGGAGGGTCGAGTCGTAGACTGAGATGCCCGAGAGGTCGAGCCTGGGGTTGTAGGGGCTGAGGGCGAAACGCTCCATGCTTGCCCCTACTTCGTGCCGAGGATTAACTTTTTCGGGCGAAGGGCAAACGTAAATCTGGATGGGAAATGCTATCCTGGTGCATGGCGGGGCGAGTGGCCAGCATCGGGAACCCCAACTTCATCCAGATCCACCACGGGAGGCTCTCGATCAACGTGCCTCTCGGTGTGTTCAGGGGCCGAAGCACGATGTTCCGCGAGCCCGATGCCACCGAATTCTGGGGCACGCTCGTCGCCAGATATCCCTGGCTGACCCCCGGCGCGATAGAGGAAATCAAGCGCGAAGCGAAGGACGCGATGCGGTCGCTGATTGAGTTGGAAGAGAGCAGCCTGGCGAAGGCGAGGAGGTTGCTCGAGGAGGGAAGGCCGACGCAGGCGATGCGCCTCGTCACCGCATACCTCGGGTCGAATCCCCACGACGCCGACGCGCTCCAGCTCAAGGGGAGGATCCATTTCGCGCTCGGGGAGAGCGAGGAGGGGTATCACTCCTTCGCTGAATCGAGGAAGGCTGAGAGACCGTCTAGGCGGAGGGTCGCAAGAGGGCGTTGACCGCGTCGGCGACCTCTTTCACCGTGGCCCCCCAAGGAACTATCGCCGTCGCGCCCTCGATCTCGAAGCCATCGCGGACCTTGCAGCATTTCACGATCCGCTTTCGTCCGTCGTCGAGCTTCAGGTCCCGCGCGCACATGTTCACGAACTTCGGATCATTCTTGTAGAGCGACTTGTAGATCCGCCTTGAAAGATCGCAGCCAACGAGCGTCGCCTCACCCTCGACCCTCGGGGTCTCGTCCAGATAGAGTACCTTCTTCCTCGAGAGCATCCCTGACGCCCTGCAAGGGAAGATGACGACTTCGGTCGTCACTCTCTTCTCCAGCGCGTTCAAGTCTATCTCCTCGAGCACCGGTATGACCGGAAGGTCGATCAGGCCCGCCGCGAACGCCTTCTCCAGCAGCGTCATGAGCTTCGAGGGGCGTGGCGGAACGACGTCCGTCACCCTCAGCTCGATCACCTCCTCCGATGAGGCGAATGAGACGTGGTTGAACATGCCTCTGACGACGACCGTCTTGCCCGGATGGTCCAAGGCGATCCGAGCCATGTGGGAACGGACGAGGACATCGACCTGTGGATCCTCGACGTAAGCGGTATTCGCGGGAAGGGAGACGATCCGATGCGAGCTGATCGGACGGAAGAGGTCGGTGCCACCCTCCTTGAAGACACGCATCACCGCGTAATCGTCCCCGTGCTTCAGGATGATGTACTCGGTCCGCGTGTACGCCTTCTTGCCGACGGTGTGCCGGTCGATGTTCTCTGCCGTGAGCTCGAAGCCCACCTCCCTGACCGAGACGTCCTTGCAGTGGTCCGGAAGCATGTGGCTGCGCCTATCCCTCTCCCCTTTGAAAATACTTGCTCTCGCGCGGGACACGGGCCGATGACCAGAGGGCTCGGAAAAGCTTGATATACGGCGCAAGGCTTGCCTTCAGCAGACGCCGGGATGACAGAGTGGCCATGTGGCGGACTGCAGCCCTTTGGCGGATATCCGCATACCCGTGTTCAAATCGCGGTCCCGGCTCCAAATCCCCATCCACTGGGTTTCTATACGCAGGGGTCGATTCGGTGGCTCGATGAAAGGGCGGGAGCTCATCGAGTTTGTGGCGAAGAAGCGCATCGAGATTATCGCCGACGAGGTGAAGGCGGTCTTTCCCGGGGCAGAGTCGAGTTACCACATCACGCCCGATGGCAGGGCGCACATAGTCATCGTCTGGGAGGGCGTAGTGATCGGCGAAGAGTACGTCGAGACGGGGGAGAGCTGGTCAAGCCCCGAGAGGCGCAGGGAGTACCTCCGTCCCTTGGTGAACAAGGCGCGGTTGGTCGTCATCGTTCCCGAACGGCATGTCAGGTCCGCCAGGCTCCGCCTGCTCGAGTTCAACCATTGGTGGTATTTCTACTACCTGGTATTCTCCTACGACCAGGATGGAAACCTGAAGCCCTACGGCAGACCCAGGCCGCCCACCGCCGAAAGGGGTTACGCGTGAGAGTGGAGACTACTTCTTCCTCCGTTTCGGCGCGGCGCACTTCTCGCCCTCTGGCTCGTTGTCCCATTCCTCGAACAGCTTGCTCAGTCCCTTCTTCGACACCGACCAGGTCGGCACGCCACCGCAGATGACCGCGACGTGCAGCGCCTCGACGATCTCCTCCTTCGTCGCCCCGAAGTTCTTCGCGACCTTCGCCTGGGGGTAGATGCAGTCCTCGCACATCCTGATGGCGACGCAGGCGAGGGCGATCAGCCTCTTCGTCTTCCGGTCCAGCGCTCCATCCTCCACCATCACCTTGTCCATATCCCTGATCATGATGGCGAGCTCGGGGTTGTGCATCTTAATGTGATGCAGCGTCGCCGGCGTGTAGCCGCACATCCGCTTGCTCAGGTCCATGACCGCCTTGTCCGCTTCCTTGCTCGATTTCGGCATGAGGCTAAGTTGGATCTGCCGAGGGATAATCTGTTCGGTGGCGGAGGCGCCTTGCCGCACCAACGTATAATATGAACCGGGCTAGATACAGCCTAGCTGGGCGAGGCAATGAGGTTCGACACCATCCTGGGGACGATCGGCAGGACTCCGGTCGTCAGACTGAATAGGATTGTGCCCGAGGGGTCCGCGGACATCTTCTGCAAACTCGAGTCGTTCAACCCGATGCGCTCCGTGAAGGACCGCGCCGCCCTGGCGATGATCGAAGAGGCGGAACGCTCCGGGATGCTGAGACCCGGAATGTGCGTCGTGGAACCGACCTCCGGGAACACCGGCATCGGGCTGGCGATGGTCTGCGCGGTGAAGGGATACCGCCTTATCCTGACCATGCCGGCGAGCATGAGCGTTGAGAGACAGAGATTGCTCAAAGCGATGGGCGCGGAGCTTGTCCTGACCCCGGGCGAACAGGGGATGGGGGGCGCGGTCTCTTGCGCGGAGGACATCTGCTGCAGGCAGAAGGACTCATTCATGCCCTCCCAGTTCGACAATCCCGCCAATCCGGCGGTTCATGAGAAGACGACCGGCCCAGAGATCCTGGAGGACATCCCCGATCTGGACGCTTTCGTAGCGGGGGTGGGGACGGGCGGCACTATCACCGGGGTCGGACGGTTCTTGAAGAAGAAGCGGCCCGACTGCCTTGTGATAGCGGTCGAACCGGCGCGGTCGCCAGTGCTCTCCGGTGGCGAGAGAGGTGTTCACGATATTCAGGGCCTCGGCGCCGGGTTCGTGCCGAAGGTGCTCGACAGACGGGTAGTCGACCGAATCGTCCAGGTAGAAGACGAGGACGCGAAGAGGATGGCGAGGCGGCTCGCGAAGGAGGAAGGCATCTTCGCCGGGGTCTCCTCAGGAGCCGCGGTGCATGCGTCTATGCGCATCGCCAGGGAATTGGGACCAGGGAAGAAGGTAGTGACCGTGCTCCCGGACTTCGGCGAGAGGTACCTCAGCACCGACGCCTTCGAGGGGCCGAGGTGACCGGGCGGTATCGGGTCGAAGCCTGGCATTGGGAACCTCAAGTCCATCGCCCCAGTCAACCAGACACCGTTATCCGTGGAAAGCTATTTTAGTCCGGACCTGTTTCGAACCGAGGAGAATCCATGAGCTGGAAGGAAGACGTCAACACGGTCCTCGAGCGCGACCCGGCGGCGAAGTCGTACAACGAGGCGCTCTTCTTCAGCCCAGGGCTTCATGCCATCATTCTCTACCGGCTCTCGCATTCCGCATACAGGAAGGGAAACCTCACGATGGCGAGGGCGGTGAATTACTTCTCACGATTCCTTACCGGAGCCGACATCCATCCAGGCGCAACGATCGGCAAGGGGTTCTTCATCGACCACGCGACCGGTGTGGTCATCGGCGAGACCTCGGTGATAGGAGAGAACGTTTCGATATTCCAAGGCGTCACCCTGGGGGGCGTCAGCGCCGAGAAGGGCAAGAAGAGGCACCCGACCATCGGCAACAACGTCACGATAGGAGCGCACGCCGTCGTCCTCGGGGACATTAAGGTCGGTGACAACGTGAAGATCGGCGCCGGTTCGGTGGTGGTGAAGGACGTGCCATCCAACTCGACTGTCGTGGGCGTCCCTGGCAAGATCGTCAAGCGCGAGACCCCCACACTCAAGATCGACCTTAGGCATGACCAGCTGCCTGATCCGCTGGTCGACGCGTTCGTGGACCTCAACCATCATCTGGTCGAGCTGGAAAGGCGACTGGTTGAGGTTGAAGAGAAGCTGAGAAAGGAGAAATAGGCTGAGGGCGTTTCTGCATTTCGAGGAGTGTTCTCGTGGCCCTGACCGTGTTCAACACGCTGACCAAGCGGAAGGAGAAGTTCGAACCGCTCAACGACCGCATTGTCAACATGTACGTCTGCGGAGTAACGGTCTACGACGACATTCACATGGGGCACGCGCGCAACATGATCGTCTTCGACATGATCGCGCGGTACCTGAGGCAGAGGGGCTACAAGGTCAATCATGCGACCAATTTCACCGACGTTGACGACAAGATCATCAACCGTGCCAACGAGACGAGGGTTCCTCCGCTCCAACTGTCGGCGATGTACATCGGCCGGTACTTCGAGGAGGTCAAGGCCCTCGGAGTGAGGCCGGCGGATCACTATCCAAAGGCGTCGGAGTACATCCCTCAGATCATTGACTTCATCAAGAGGATCGAGGCGAAGGGCCGCACCTACCGCACCGAGGACGGGAGCGTCTACTTCTCGATGAACGGCGTGAAGGGTTACGGCAAGCTCTCCGGCATGAAGATGGAGGAGCTGCTGGCGGGGGCGAGGGTCGAGGTCTCGGAGGAGAAGCGCAACCCCGTCGATTTTGCCCTCTGGAAGGGAGCGAAGGAGGGAGAGATCTCGTGGCCGAGTCCGTGGGGCGAAGGGAGGCCGGGATGGCACATCGAATGCTCCGCGATGTGCCTAGACCTGTTCGGCGAGACGCTTGACATCCATGGCGGCGGAAACGATCTCATCTTCCCGCATCACGAGAACGAGCTGCTCCAGTCAGAGTCCGCGAACGGGAAGCCGCTCGCGAAGTATTGGCTCCACAACGGCATGTTGAACGTGCAAGAGGAGAAGATGGCCAAGTCCCTGAAGAACTTCTTCACCGTCCGTCAGGTGATGGAGAAGCACACCAAGGAAGAGGTGCGCTTCTACCTGCTGAACACCCACTACCGCGGCCCATTGGCTTATTCCGACGCTGCGCTGGAAGAGTCGGCGGCCTCGCTCAAACGACTCCACAACACGTACTCCGAGCTCAAGACAGCTGTCGGCACGGCGAGCGGTGTTGATGACTGCGCCCTCCTCGTCGACAAGGCAAGGATGGCCTTCGGGGAGCAAATGGACGACGACTTCAACAGCCGGGGGGCGATAGCGGTCCTCTTCGACCTCGCTCGGGAATCGAATCGACGACTGGCCGCTGGGGAGCTGAGCAAGGAAGGCGCCGCCAACGTAATCGCATTCCTTGAGGAGGCGGACGACGTGTTCGGCATCCTCCCTTCCGCGGGACCGCTTGGAGAGTCACAAGCCCTCGACGACGTGATGCAGATCCTCATCGAGGTCAGGAAAGAGCTGCGCAAGCGCAGGCAGTTCGACCTCGCGGATCAGATCAGGGACGAGCTCGCCGAGAAGGGGATCAAGCTCGAGGACACATCCGAAGGGGCGAAGTGGAAACGGGCATGAAGGAGATCGCGCGGAAGAAGGCAATCCTGCTTGCAGGCGGCAAGGTCAAGGTCCCGGATGGGCTCCGCCTGCCTGTCCTGCCGAGTCGCTCCACAGCCGGCCCGGGCGCGGGGAGCATCGCAATCGTCCTGCAGTTCGATGGCCATCGCGTGAAGAAGGCGATCTCGCGTGAGGAGGGGGAGTTCGAACTCGTGGCAAAGGGCAAGGAGTTCTCCCTCCTGAGGAAGGGCGAGATGTTCCTGGGTAGGGTCAACATCCAACCGACGCTCGCTCATTCGCCGGAGCAGGCGTTCTATAACATCGGCACGGACTGCATCTACGAATGCAAGTTCTGCACAGCGCGGAGACTGGAGAAGCGCAAGACAAAGGACTTGACACCCGAGCGGATCGTGCAGCTGATACTCGAGCAGTCCAAGCGCCTGGATTTCAAGGCGGTCGCGCTCACTTCGGCCGTCGTCGGCTCGCCGAAGGAGACCACCGACAGGATGCTCTACATCGTAAGCGAGGTCAGGAAGGCATTGCCCGAGGTGCCTATAGGGGTCGAACCCTACGTCGATGATCTCCACGACATCGATCGGCTCAAGAACGCAGGTGCAGACGAGATCAAGCTCAACGTGGAGAGCTGGGACAGCGGGATCTTCAGGAAGGTCTGCGGTGAGCTCGACCTCGAGTGGATTCTCAGCACCCTGGAGCGCGCGGTCGCGGTGTTTGGCCGAGGCAAGGTGTGCTCGAACATCATATACGGGCTAGGAGAGACGGATGAGAACGTGCTCGATGGCGTCGAGATGCTGGCCTCTATGGGCGTCGTGGCCACCCTAAGGCCCCTGAGGATCAACGAGCTCAACGAGGCGGCCCTGAAGGAGGCGCTCGGCACAATACCCGATATCGACCCGGAGCGCATCCTCCGACTGGCAGAAGGTCATAAGCGCATCCTCGAGAGGCATGGGCTCGATACTCGTTCGTTCAAGACGATGTGCCACGCGTGCACCTGCTGCGACGTCGTCCCGTTCAGGGACATCTGACAATCGTTCGGTGGCTCCCGCCCATGGCGCCCTTCCGACCTCACATTTAGGGCAGCCTAAATTTCATATACCACCGCATCGCTTCACCATTCGATGCCAAGTGAGTTCGTCGAGGAGTATCTGGAGTGCATCTACGATCTGACGGAACATGGGAAGGTCGCCAAGACGAACGACATCGCCGCCGCCATGAAGGTCGCGCCCGCCTCGGTCACAGAGATGCTCCAGAAGCTGGCCGCCGAAGACTACGTGGACTATGAGAAGTACAAGGGCGCCACTCTAACAGCAAAGGGCATGGAGATCGCGAGGAGCATCAAGCGCAAGCATCGGCTCCTTGAGCGGTTCCTCGTAGACATCGTCGGTGCAAGCAAGTCAGAGAGCCATGAGGAGGCCTGCCGCCTGGAACACGTGGTCTCGGACGAATCGATCAACACCATCTGCCAATTGACCAACAATCCGCGCTTCTGTCCCGATGGCGAACCCATCCCGGAGTGCGATCAAAAGGAGTGCACTACCTGCGAGACCGAACCGACGGTCCCGCTGGCCGAGCTTCAAGAAGGCGACGAGGGGAGCATCGTCTGTCTCCGAGGCACGGAGCCGAAAGGCCTCCGCAGGCTGATATCGATGGGCTTCGTCCCCGGCCGGACCGTCGCGGTCGAGGAGCGGACCCCGATGGGCGGCCCCGTCCTGGTGCGAATGGGCAGGACGAGGATTGCGCTCGCGACCGAGTATACGCAACAGGTCCAGGTCAGACCGACATCATCCAAGGGAAGGAGAAAGAAGCGGGGCCAGCCGGAATAGGCGGTGATGGCATGGAGATAGGTCTGATAGGCCAGCCGAACGTCGGCAAGTCAGCGCTTTTCTCGAAGCTAACTGGCATCGGCGCGATATCCTCCAACTACCCTGGGACCACCGTCGAGTTCCAGGAGGGCTCGGTCATCAGAGGAGGGCAGCGCCTCAACTTCCACGATCTCCCCGGTACGTATTCCCTGGCTGGAATATCGGAGGACGAGCTGGTCGCGACGCGGCTCCTCGCGGAGAAGAGACTCGATGCGGTGATAGCCGTTGTCGACGCGAACCGCTTGGAGCAGGGCCTCGTCCTCGTCTTCGAACTTGTCGAGCTCGGCTACCGGGTCGTCGTCGCCCTGAACATGATGGACACGGCGCGCCGAAGGTACACGCTCAACATCACCGCCCTGGAGGAGGCCGTACGCGTGCCGATGGTGCCAACCGTCGCCATCACGGGCGAGGGCGTCGAAGAACTGGTCGACCTGCTGGTTGCGGGCCGAATGTCCCCCTCGAGGTTCGTTGTTCCGTACGACAGGCACATCGAGGAGATGCTCAAGGACCTTGCCGACGACCCTGCTAGCCTGGTGACGCCCTTCCCGACGAGGGGCGCGTTGGTCAAGCTGCTCGAGGGCAATCCGTTCTTCGGGAGCCTCTTCTCAGACGAATTCAGGCGCAATGTCGAGGCCCTCAAGGTCAGGTTCGAAGAGGACCACCACGAATCGGTCGCCGTCCACATCAACCGCGATCGTTTCGGAGAGGCTGGAAGACTGTCAAGGCTCGTCACCAATGAGCTTCCCGTGGCGAAGTCGAGGCTCGACAAGCTGTCGGACCTGACCCTGCGCCCCAAGACCGGGATCCCGATAATGATCGCCGTCCTGGCGGGTGTGTTCCTGGCGGTGGTGGTGCTCGGCGGATTCCTGGAATCGACCCTCCTCTCCGCCTATCACGCGATCGTCGGCAACTTCTTCATCGATCTCGGAAGGATGCTCGGCGGCGAGCTGGGCGAGGCTCTCGGAAGGGGCGTCGACCTCAGCCTGCAGGCGATACTCTCCATCGTAATCCCGTACATCGTCGTTTTCTACCTGATGCTAGGAGTACTGGAGGATACTGGCTACATCCCAAGGATGGTCGTGCTCCTTGACGGAGTGATGCACAGGATCGG
This sequence comes from Methanomassiliicoccales archaeon, assembly GCA_028679935.1. Next base: position 15,191 of record JAJRAL010000157.1, read on the forward strand.
GCTGCACGGCCGAGCGATCATCCCCATGATCATCGGGATGGGCTGCAACGTGCCCGGGATACTTGCGACCCGGGTCATGGAGTCGAGAAGGGAGCGCTTCATCATCGCCGTCATAACCGTGATGGCGGTGCCCTGCTCGGCCCAGACCGCGATAATCATCGGCACCGTCGGCAACAACGCGGGGATACTCTGGGCCCTGGCGATCTATGCCATACTGATCGGCATCCTGCTGCTCCTCGGCTGGTTGATGCACAAGTTCATGCGGTTCGAACCGACCTCCCTCGCGCTCGAGATCCCGGACCTGTCCATCCCGCGCTGGAGGAATATCCTTTGGAAGGCTGGCACGAGGACGAAGGACTTCTTCGTCCTGGCCTTCCCGCTCCTGCTCGCAGGCAGCCTGGTGCTCGAGGTATTGATGCAGTACAACGTCCTCAACGCCCTGGTCGATCCGCTCGCTCCTTTCACGCTCGGGCTGCTCGGCCTGCCTCCTGTGATCATAATCGCCCTCCTCTTCGGCGTGCTGCGGAAGGAGATGGCGATGCAGCTGCTCGTCGTGCTGTTCGGAACGGCGGAGCTGAGCGCGGTGATGAGCTCTGAGCAGATGTTCACCTTCGCCCTCATCATGGCGACATACGTGCCGTGCCTGGCCGCCTTCGCCGCGCTCACCAGGGAATTCGGGCTGAAGGACGCCCTCAAGGTCACCGGCGCGTCGACCGTCCTCGCGTTCGGGCTGGGGGCCTTATCGCACTTCGTCTTCACGGTGTTCTAGTTCACTGGTGCGCGAAGTAGGCTTGGACGGACGGAGAGCCGCGCTGGATTCTGGCGAAGCCGAAGCGCTCGAACTGCACCATGTTCCCGTCTTCGTCCCGTACGAACGATTCGCAGATGCCCTCCCTCTTGCTCCCGTCGGGCATCCAGACCTCGCATCGATTCGATGCCTCCGGCGCCCAGTGGATGATCTTCACCTTGTCCTTGAGGATCGAAAGGTCGTTGCCGATGTAGGTCGGTCTGCCGTCGACCATCTCCAGATTGCACAGGTCCTTGAGCCTGATCCTACCCCTTTCCATGAACGCCTCGCGATCCTCCTTCACGACCATGAGGCGGATCGGCTCGCCCTCCATGACACACGTGCGGACCCCTCTCTCCGGGAAGTCCGGATGCACCGGCGCGTGCGATTCGAGTCTGGGAGCGCCATAGATCTCAAGGGGTACCGGATCCCAGACGAAGAAGTACCGGTCGGCGACCTTGTCGACGCGGTCCCTGTTGTACGCATAGAGCGTGTCCCAGGTGAACTCGACGTCCACGTCCTTGATGCCGCAGTCGATCCAGTAGGCGCGGATCGCGTCGGGCAGGATGCCGCGCTTGGCCATCGCCCTCACCGTGCCCAGGCGGACGTCGTCCCAGCCAGTGTACTCCCCGGTCTTGATGCCCTTGCCGACCGTGGAGGTCTTGAGGATCGTTTCCGGGATGGACACGAGGCCGTAATGATGGTAGTAGGGCTCCTTCCAGCCGAAGTACCGGAAGATGTACTCCTGGCGATGCGTGTTGTTGAGATGGTCCTTGCCCCTGATGACGTGCGTCAATCCGAGGAAGTGGTCGTCGACCGCCACGCTGAAGTTCATCATCGGGTAAACGCAGTACCTGCTGCCCGTCTTGGGATGCGGCGTCGAGGTGACGATCCTCAGGCCGACGAAGTCCCTGATGGCTGGATTCGGATGATCGAGGTCCGTTTTAACGACCAGCACAGCCTTCTCTTCCTCGAAGGCGCCGGCGAGCATCTTCTCCCACTGCTCCATTTGCACGTTCGGGGGCAGGTCGCGGTGTGGGCACGCCCTCATTCGCTCCTTTAGCGCCCTCCACTCTTCCATGGGGCAGGTGCAGACGTAGGCCTTGCCCATCTCGATGAGCTTCCTCGCCGTGTCGTAGTAGAGCTCGAACCGCTCGCTCTGGACGACAGTCTTGCCGACCTTGACTCCGAGCCAATCGAGGTCCTCCGGGATCATCTCGTAGGCCTCAGGGTCGATCTTGTCCGGGTTCGTGTCCTCGATTCTGTTGATGAAGCAGCCGTCGTAGCGGCGGCAGTATTCGTCGTTGAGGATCGCCACCCTGGTGTGCCCGAGGTGGAGCGGTCCAGAGGGCCCAGGCGCGAACCTCATCACGACCTTGCCGACCTCCACGCCGGGAAGGTCCGGGAGGGCGTGCGTCTTCTCCTTCACCTCCCTCTTGAGCAGTGACGCATCGATACCTTCGAGCTCCTTCCTCTGCTCCTCCGGCGAAATGGAATTCACCTTGGCGACGATCGCCTCGATCATCGGGATGATCTCCCTGGCCTTCGGCCTCAGCGCCGGCTCCTCTGCCAGCACCTTCCCCGAGACGGCCTTCGAGTTCGCCTTGCCTCCGTAGAGGACGGCATTCTGGAGCGCGTACTTCCTGACCACTCCCTCGATATCATCGTTCGACATCGCGCCGCTCATACCCCACCGACCTTTTGTACCTTTTCAGGCCTGAAGCATTAATATAAGGACCGACGGATTACCAATCGATGTCACTCCAGTCGTTGCTCTCCACCGTGTCGAAGAAGGTCATCGTCGACAAGCCCGTCCCGATCGAGTTCGAAGTGACCAGGAAGCTGCTGCAGGATCAGCGGCGGGCCGTCCTCTTCAACGACCTGAACGGGGGCAGGGCGGTCGGTAATCTCTTCTCGACGAGGGAGTCTATCTGCGCGGCGCTCGGGATCAAGAAGGAGGAGCTGCCAGGCAGACTGCTCGCCGCGGCGCAGAGACCGAGAGCGCCGAAGCTTGTCAAGAATCCGGAGTTCGCGCAGACGTCCAAGGAGAAGTTCGACCTGACGTCGCTTCCCGTTCCGAAGTTCTATCCCGGCGATGGTGGGAGGTACATCACGTCCGCGGTCGCGATCTCCGAGTACGAGGGCAAGAGGAACGTCTCGTTCCACCGCCTGATGATCCTGGATGACAGGAGGATGGCGATACGCCTCGTTCCACGGCACCTGTACACCATGAGCCGTTCGAGCTTGGCCAAGGGAAAGGAGCTGCGGGTGGCGTTCTGCGTCGGCGTCGAGCCAGAGGTCCTCCTCGCCGCGGCGACGTCGACCGACTACTCACAGGACGAGCTGGAGATAGCCGCTTCTCTGAGGCACGAGTGCACTGGCAGGGAGCTCGAGGTCGGGCGGACGAAGGGCGGCCTGCTGGTGCCAAGCAGATGCGAGTACGTCCTAGAGGGTCGGATCTCGGCAAAGACGACGGACGAAGGGCCGTTCGTCGACATCACCGGCACCTACGACGACGTTCGGAAGCAGCCAGTGGTCGAGATCGATCGCGTCTATTCGAGAAGGGATCCGATCTTCCATATCATCCTGCCCGGGGGCCTCGAGCACTACCTCCTGATGGGGCTGCCGAGGGAGCCGATGATCTTCCAATCGGTCAGCAAGGTGGTCCCCAAGGTACACGCCGTGCGACTGACCGAGGGAGGATGCTGCTGGCTCCACGGGGTCGTCTCGATCACGAAGAACAAGGAGGGCGACGGCGTCAACGCGATCATGGCCGCGTTCTCCGGCCACCCGTCGATGAAGATGGTGACGGTGGTCGATGAGGACATCGACGTCTATGACGACAGGAAGGTCGAGTGGGCAGTGGCGACGAGGTTCCAGGCGGACCGCTCTCTCGTCGTCATCAACAATGCGGCAGGCTCCTCCCTAGACCCGAGCGCCAGCACAACGACCTCGAAGGTCGGGATCGACGCGACCAAGCCTATCGGCGGGAAGGGATTCGACCTAGCCACTCTTCCCTGAAGGTCGCGACTTCCGAGCCAGGTATCTCCTAAGGTCGATCGTCTCATGGCGCTCCCTGCCTATCCCTATGATGCTGACGGGGACGCCCGTTTCTTTCGAAATGAAATCGAGATAGCTCCTCATTCCCCTAGGGAGTGCCTCTCTGCCCTTGGACGCGATCTCGCCCGCCTTCCCCTCTGCCCAATCCCCCCAGCCCTCGAGCTCCTTGTAGATCGGCTTCGCCTTGGCGAGCCTAGTCAAGCTGGCGGGGAAGTCCTTGACCTCCTCCCCGTCGATCTCGTACGCGACGGCCACCTTCAGCGACCCCATGCCATTCAGGACGTCGAGCTTCGTGACCGCGAGCGAGTCGATGCCGTTCAGCCTGACGGCGTAACGCACGATCACCAGGTCGAGCCAGCCGCAGCGCCTCGGCCTCCCGGTGGTGGCGCCGTATTCCCCTCCTTTGGTCAGCAGCGCCTCTCCGGTCCTATCGCTGAGCTCGGTCGTGAAGGGTCCCGCACCTACGCGTGTCGTGTAAGCCTTGACGACGCCGATGATCTCGTCGATGGACGATGGTCCGACCCCGGCGCCGGTGCAGATCCCGCCGGTGACGCAGCTCGATGATGTGACGTACGGATAGGTCCCGTGGTCGATGTCCAGCATCGTCCCCTGCGCCCCCTCGAACATGACCCTCTTGCCCGAGCTGATGGCATCGTTGACGAGCACCGAGGTGTCGCAGATGTACGCCCCGAACATCTCCCCAAACTTGATGAGCTGGTCCAGCAGCTCGTGCTTCCCCGGCAGTCCCTCTCCGCCCATCGCTTCGAAGAGCTTCTCCTTGACCGGGTAGATCAGGTCGAGCTTCTCCTCGAGCGATTGACGGTCGAGAAGGTCGCACATTCGGATCCCGTTGCGCGCGATCTTATCTGAATAGCAGGGGCCTATGCCCCGTCCGGTGGTGCCAACGCCCTTCGCACCTCTGAGGCGCTCCTCCATGCCGTCCATGAGCTTGTGGTAGCGCATCACTACGTTCGCCCGGTCGGAGATGCGCAACCCGTCGACGTTCCTCCCCGTCGCGCGCACCATGTCGATCTCCTTCTCGAGCGCCTCCAGGTCCAGGACGACACCGTTGCCGATGACATTGATGACGTTGGCCCTCAGGATGCCCGAGGGCAGAAGGTGCAGGGCGATGACCTCCTTGCCGATCTCCACGGTATGCCCCGCGTTCGCGCCGCCCTGATAGCGGACAACGAGTTCGGCGTCCTCGGCCAAGTAGTCGGTGATCTTCCCCTTGCCTTCGTCACCCCACTGGGTGCCCACGACAGCGAGAGTGCTCAACCCTTCACCGGCTTGCCATCGGCCAATCCGTAGATAAA
>JAJRAL010000123.1 GCA_028679935.1 Methanomassiliicoccales archaeon
ACGAGAAGGGAGAGGACTACCCGCTGCCGGTGCGCCACGTCCCCATCAGCGTGACGGCCGTACAGATAGAAAACTCTATATTGGTCGACCCGACTCTCGACGAAGAAAAGGTCGCGGCGGCCCGCCTGACTGTGACCACCGACGAGAACGGTGACCTGAGGGCGATGCAGAAGGGCCTGGACGGGGCGTTGACCCTGGAACAGGTCTACAAGGTGATCGAGACCTCGCAGAAGCTGGGCGCCGAGATGAGGAACAAGCTAGGGTGATCTGATGGCAAAGGGAACCTCCAAGGCCGGCAGCTCGGGCAGATTCGGCGCGCGCTACGGCGTGGTCGTGAGGAAGCTCACGCGGGACATCGAGAAGGCGGAGAGGACGAGGTACGAGTGCCCCACCTGCCATCACAGCAGCGTGAAGCGCGTCTCCTCGGGAATCTGGGAATGCAGGCGCTGCGACGCGAAGTTCGCGGCAGCCTCCTATTCTCCGGTGTCGAAGAAGCTGACCACGCGCGGTGAAGAGAAAGTGAAAGTAGAAGAGGAGAAGGTACCTGAGAAGGTAGCGGAGGAACAGTAAATGTACAAGTGCGGCAACTGCAACAAGCCGATCCGCTCGAACGTGAACCAGGTCGGCATGCAGTGCGAGAACTGCGGCTCCAAGATCTTCTACAAGGAACGCCCGAACGTCAAGAAGACGATCAAGAGCCGGTAGGCATGCCCAGCGCCGTCCTCAGGCTCTCCACGCCCGACGCCTCCACGGTCTATGGCGCGCTGTCGCCGGAGGCGGGCAGGGACATACCCCGCACCAAGGTGCGGGCCTCGATGGAAGACGGCTCGATGGTGCTCAAGGTGGAGGCGACGGACCTCCCGGCGCTGAGGGCAGCTCTCAATTCCTATCTCCGTTGGATCATGGTGGCCGAAGAGGTCAACGTTATGGCAGGTGCGTAGAATGAACGAGATTCCCCCGAAACTGCAGAATCAGATAGCCCAATTCCAGCAGCTCCAGCAGCAACTCCAATCGGTGCTTTCGCAGAAGTTCCGCCTGGAGGCGCAGCTCCGCGAGGCAACGATGACGCTCGAGGAGCTCGGCAAGTCCCCCGACGATGTGACGATCTACAAGAGCGTCGGCTCGCTACTGATCAAGACTAGCGACAAGGCCTCGGTCCAGAAGGATGTCGAGGACGACAAGGAGACGCTCGAGATCCGCATCAAGACGCTGGAACGGCAGGAGAAGAGCATGCGCGACAAGTACCAGGTCATGCAGGACCAGCTGTCGAAGGCACTAGGGAGCGGCGCCGCGTCGGAGCCGTCCCAAGGCAACTGAAACACCTTTACTTCAGCTTCAAATGGCCCAGCGGGCCGCTCGAAACAGGTTTATAGACAGTCGCATCTCCACGGATGAAATGCTGAAAGGCATCGCCGAACGGCTCAAAACCGGCAGGAAACTCGTGCTCGTCCACGGCAACGCCGACCCCGACGCGCTCGGTTCTGCGTACGCCGTCTTCTCGACGTTCCCCGACGTGACCGTCGTCGCACCGGGGGGCATGGACCGGATCTCGAAGGTCATCAGCGACAAGCTCGATTTCCACATGACCGATAGGGCGGACACGGACGAGTTCGACACCGTGTTGGTTCTTGACACTTCGTCCCCGGATCAGTTGCTCCCGATGGTGCCGCCCGAGGGGAGCATCGTCATCGACCACCATGCCCGCTCCGACAAGTGGCACGGCGTGACCTATTACTGCGACGACGGCAAGCGAAGCTGTGCCGAGATCGTCTACGAGATGGTCAAGCTCAGCAAGCTGAAGCTGAGTCGCGAGGCGGGTCTTGCCCTGCTCGTCGGCATGTTGACCGACAGCGGCCACTTCAAGTACGCCAACCCCGGTCTGCTGAAGGCCTTCGCCGAGGTCATGGAATCGCAGAAGATCGAGATCGACGAGGTGATGACCCTCACCGACCTCGACCAGGACATCTCGGAACGAATATCGCAGCTGAAGGGCGCCCAGCGCCTGAAGTTCGAGCGGATTGGGGGCCATCTCATCGTCACGTCGCACGGTTCCGCGTTCGAGAGTTCCGTCTGCCGGTCCATGCTCGCGATCGGCGCGGACATAGCTTTCGTCGGTTCGCAGAGAGGGGGCGAGTTCAGGATCTCTGCCCGGGCGAAGCCCGAGCTGGTAAGGATGGGATTGCACCTCGGAAAGCTGCTCGAGGACGTAGGCACGGAGACGTCGAACGACGGAGGTGGGCACGGCGGTGCGGCCGGGCTCGTCGGCTCGGGAGACGTCGAGGCGATCCTGAATATCTGCATGTCGCGCTCTCTCGATTTCCTCAGGAAGGCGCGGAAGTAGACGCGGATATCATCGAGCAGCGACGATGTCCTGCAGGACCTTCAGGTTCTGCGGATGCTTCTCGAAGTACTCCCTCACCGGAGCCAGTACCTCGATCATCGATTGCGCCACCCCGGCCTTCAGGTCCATCGGGTGCAGCTTGCCGGTCGTGTACGTCAGCTCGAGGTCCGCGTAGCTCGCGAACTCGAGCGGCCCGCCGAACTTCGCCGGCCGATCTACCTTCATGGTCGGATGCCTCGGGAATACGACCAGCCTCGCCATGTCCAGTATCGGATTGCCCTCGACCTCAGGCGGGCAGAACGCCTTGGATATCTTCCTCTTGATATCCTCCGGCGAATCGTGGATCAGTATCCCAGAATCCGGGTCGCTCTTTGACATCTTGCCCGCGGTCGGGTCCATCCGGTTCGCCCCCTTCAGCCCGGGCAGCAGCGGGGTGTGGATCGCGACCGGCTTCCTCCAGCCGAGCTTGTCCGCAGCTTCTCGGGCGAGCATATGCGCCCTGCGCTGGTCCATTCCGGCGTAGGCGACATCGAGGTCCATGGCGAAGATGTCTGAGGCCTGCATCAGAGGGTAGAGGACCTTCGAGGAGTCGACCTCCGCCTCGACCTCCGTGCGCCCCATGATCGTCATCGCCCTCTTCACTCTCATCAGGCTCGACGCCTTTGCGATGTTGATCAACTTCTCCCAATACTCGATGTCGTCCATCAGGTGCGAGGCGAACTCGAACTCAACCTTGTCCCTCGGCACCCCGAGCGCCTCGAAGCAGTCCTCCATGTAGAGTGCGCAGGCCCTGATCTTCTCGATGTCCCCACCGAACTTATCGTTGATGTAGGCGTGCCAGTCGGCGAAGAAGACGATGAAGTGGAAGTCCGCCTTGACGAAATCCGTGATCTTGCTGGCGACGATCATCCAGCCAGCATGGACTAGGCCCGATGGCTCGAAGCCGACGTAGGCGCGCGGATACCTCTTCCGGGCGAGAAGCTCCTTGAACTCCTCGGGGGTCACGATCTCTTCTGCGTTCCCCGCCACCAGCTCGTATCGCGCCTCGGCGTCCATGGTATCGGGGTAGGATGAGAAGGAGCTTATTTGAAGCTTCTTTCTGGCCTAGAACTTGACCGTTTCCGCCGTTTTCGGTGCCGCTGTCGGCACGAGCCTTTCGGTTTATTCCATGATTCCGTAAGGAATCAAGATTGCCAGACGGCGAGGCCTCATTCTTGGATTTCAGCCTGGCTCAGCGCAATCAAGGAGGTCGTCAATCCCTGCTCGATTCCCGAGTATATATGTGTCTAGCATAGTTGTGAGCTATGATACATTTGTATGGTGGAGTAACGCTTATCTAGTCAATTGTCTATGAGTTTTCGGAAACTATGGAAGCGGCGAGATGCGTGATTCGATCGACCGCGTCCATCAGGGAGTGAAAAGAAATGGCGATAACGAACGGGGAGGCGCCCAGAAGCAGCGACTTCTCAGGCAAGAAATCTAAGAAGGAGACGGATCCGATCGCCGCCGCGAT
>JAJRAL010000224.1 GCA_028679935.1 Methanomassiliicoccales archaeon
CAGGAGGACGCCGTAGAAAGCCTGCAGGGATTCCGACATCAAGTCTGGGTCGTCGGCGCACGAGAATCGCCTGAAGAGGCGTGCCAGCACATCGTCTAGCGGGATCTCGACCATGTCGCTGCGCTTGAGCCTTCTTCCCTCGTCGAGTAGGCTGAAGAGGTATCCCGCCACCGTCGCATCCTCCACTCCCTCCGGCCCGACTTGGCGCACTAGGCCCGCGACTCGGCCGACAGCCCTCTCCTCGGGAAGCCTCCAGTCGTTGTAGTAGTCGATGAGGGTGTGTCCGAGATCGAAGAGGACGGCCTTCATTGGGCGATTTCATCCCTCGCGCGGTGATAAACCTTCCCCATTCTCTCGGGTTCGAACCTGAAGGAAATGGCGTGCGCATTGTTTTATGAGGGCGACGGGGCTTCTGCCTCTCGATGAGGGTCTACGTGGTCGACAACGGAGGGCAATGGACGCACCGTGAGTGGCGCGTCCTGAAGTACCTCAAGGTGGACACGAAGATCGTGCCGAACACCACGCCGTTCGAGGAGCTCGCTGACCTGGACGCGATCGTGCTCTCTGGAGGGTCGCCGAGGGTCGCCACGGACCTGGGTCGAATGGGCCGGAACGGGGAGTACCTCGACAAGGCGCCGTACCCGATACTCGGGATCTGCGCCGGGATGCAGTTCATGTGCAACCACTACGGCGGTTCGACCGGGCCGGCGAAGCTTCCCGAGTTCGGCAAGACCACCTTCACCGTCGACGATGAGGACGACATGTTCGTCGGGCTGCCCAAGCAGTTCACTGTCTGGGAATCGCACAACGACGAGATCGTGAACCTGCCCGGGATCTTCAGGGTCCTCGGTCACTCGGACAACTGCCCGATCGAGGCGATCAAGCACTCGTCTAGGCCGGTCTACGGGCTGCAGTTCCATCCCGAGGTCGAGAACACCGAGCACGGTTACGAGATATTCACCAACTTCCTAAGGGTCGTAGAGGCATGGAAGCGCTGAACGACAAGACGAAGCAGGCATTGAAGGACGCCGTGGAGAAGCGGCGGAAGGACGAGGAGCTCGAGAGATCGCTCGGCAGGGCGATGAGGGCTGCCGGGCTAGACTACGAGGCGTACATCCATCTGGTGGGCAGGGTGCGAGACATCTCCAGAAGGAAGAAGATCGCCCTCGAGGAAGCGGCGCTAGGCCTGCTTGACGAAAAGGAACAATAGAAGGACCATCGTCAATATCGCCGCGGCGATTACCAGCGCCACAATTGTGAGGCGGGGCGTTGAGCCGAAGACTATCGGGACAGGTCCCACGATGACGACTCCGCCCCACCCGGTCCTCGGCCTCGCCGTCCCCTCGCCGGCCGACGATGGCTCGGGAGCTTCTGGAGCGGCCCGTCGGACCGCATCGACGATGAGAAGGAAGACCCCGATCACGATGGCGAGTATCGAGAGCGCGCCAAGAGCGCTGGAGCCATAGAGGTACGGTATCACGAAGAACAGGAGCCCGACCTGGATCTCGCCAGCAAGTATGCCGTAGACGATCCCGACGGCGCCCAACAGCATTAGCAACAGGGCGGCGAGCCTGAGGCGGGTCATCAGAATCAACGATCCGGCTACCGAGCCGCCGACGCCTCCGCCTCGGGGGGCGACTTCTGCTTTAGGATGTTGTTGCGCCTCCCTCTCTCCCGGATCATGTTCAGGAAGGACCGGGCGGTTATCGGCTTCATGCTGAACTCGTTCCTCTTGTGCCCGGCCAACATGGCGTTGACATCGTAGTCGTAGTCCTCCTTGCAGACCTCGATCAGCTCCTCAACCTCGGAGATGCCGAAGCCGAGCACGAGCTTGAGGAAAGGCATGACCAGATGGCTCCTTATGGCCGCGTCCCCCCACTCGGGGATTATCTCCCTGGCCCAGTGGAGGTCGTGCTCCCAGCATTTGAGGAACAGCTCCGCGTGGGTGTGGGTCATAGAGGCAAGGGTGAACGATTCTCCCTCCTCCAAGTCGCCCGTCGCCACGAAGAAGAGCGGCACCACTAGCGACTTGCATCCGCTGATCCGGTCCATGAGCTCCAGGGTCATCGCGGCGTCCTTCTCGGTCTCGCCCGGCAGCCCCATGATGATCGTGCCGCAGGGCAGCCAGTAGTTATCCTCCAGTAGGCCGAATGACTGCACGACCACGTCCGCCCACTGCTCGGGGCGGAAAGGCCGGCACTTGCCTACCATGAACTTCTGCATTAGAGCGGGCGACGCCGTCTCGACCCCCGTCTGCCCGGAGATCCACTTGCGCGGCGTCAGCTCGAGCATCCGGGTGATCTCCTCGATGACCTGCGGCGCGCTGAGGGCCGAGGCCAGCGCGAAGTGGCTGATCCCCACGGTGGTGACGCCGGGCCGTTGGCTGACCTTGCGGAAGAGGTCGAGCACCTTGTCCGGGTTCACCTCGATGCCCTTCGCCCCGTAGCGCAGCACGTCCTCTGCGTGGAGTAGCGGCTGCCTGCCGGCGGCGACATTAACGTCAACATCCGCCAGGATCTGGTCGACGTTGAGGCAGCGGAACTTGGCGAGGGTCGGGACGCAGAACTCGCATCCCCTGCCGCAGCCCCGGGCGATCTCGACGATCCCGTCGACGGTCGCGCCCTTGAGCCTTGAGATTTCTTCTATAGGGGTGACCTCTCCCATCACTTGGGTCGGCACGGTCTCCCCAGCCATGATCTTCCGGAAGAGCTGCGGGGCGACCTTCTCCGCCTCTCCCATGACCACGCAGTCGATGCCCATGCTCTTGCGGACCTCGGGGTCTCCGAGCTGCCATGAGCCCGGCCCGCCCACGACGATGCGCGGTCTGTACTTGCGAACGGCCTCGTGGGAGAGCACCTCGCGGAACTTGATCCTCATGTACGGCTCGCCGTTCAGTATCTGGGTGAAGGTCGAGGTGGCGGGTCCGATGCCCAATGGGTCGTTCTCGGTGATGCCCAGTATCTTCGTGTCCGGCCCGACGACCTTGCTCAGATGCTCGGGATGCGCCACGATGATTTCGTCTCGGGCGAAGCCTGCGTCCAAGAGGGCAGACTCGAGCTTCCTCGTGCCGCAGGGAGCTACTGAGACGGAGCCGTCGGCGTTGACATCGATTGGGGGGCAGAAAAGCCCGAAGTATAGCCACTCAGGCACGATCCCGCTCGGTATGCAGGCGCTGAACCCGAGGAATATCCCTCCCCGGTACTCGCTCATGAGCGTCCTGTCAGCCGTTAGGACGACCGGATAACCCCGCGAGCGTGAAATCGTATCCCCTCCAATGCGGGACTATGGGTCTTACGCAGACAAGGCCGTCCCGCCCGTTCGTGAGCCGCTAGTAAGGAGGGTCGAGGCCATAAGGTTTTCCCGTCCTTGGCGGTGTCCTAGAACCCGGCCACGGCCCGTGCCAGGCCCCTAGTAGGTATATATCGCCCGAACCCGATTAGGGGCCGGGTGCACTAGTTGACCTCCCTCAAGGCAGTCATCACCGAGGTCCTGGAATCTCGGGAGATTCAGGTGCACGAGAAGGATGGATACCTGATCGGGAGAAAGGGTGAGGTGGAGGTCGCGTTCTGCCTGATTGGCGCGGGTGAGGAGGCAACCCTCCCCGCATTCCTCGATCATTTCAAGGAGTTCAGGGGGAAGAAGGTCGTGGTGTCCCTCGGCCCGATTCCAGAGCTGCCGCGGGACCGGCTGGACTCACAGGTCATATTCTGGGACCGGGAAGCGGTCGAGCACGAGATCGGCAGGACCCGGATCGAGAGGCTCCTAGGGGACAGGGACCACGGCTTGGTGGACGAGCTGGTGGCCGACGACTATCCAAGGATGGTCACCAAGGCCGAGCTCGACCGGCTGCAGGTTGAGGAGGTCGGCGAGAGGATCATCCGGCCGACAATCGACGCGCACGATGTGAAGGAGATCGGCATGAGGACGGTCGGAGGCTTCCGGAACCGCCTGGAGCTGATACCGCACTACCTATTCGACTATTCCTGCGAGCTGATGCTCGGTACCAAGTCCGTCGGGACGGAGAAGGGGAGGGTTTCGGTCAACGCGCTCACCAAGAAGGCCGAGAGTTGGACCGGATCGCTCGACGTCGTCTATGCGCTGGAACAGGGGCATCGCCGCCTCGACCCGACCATCGTCCCGGAGGCGGCGGAGGAACTGGCAAGGGACGAGGTCGTCAGGCTGCACACCGCCGAGAGGGAGGTGGTGGACGAGCAGGGGCACGTCACCGTCAAGGAGAGGAAGAAGCTCGCCCCTAGACGCGAGGACGTCGTGCTCACGCCGCTCGGGCTCTACTACCTCCCGGTCTGGTGCGTCGAGGGGGTGCACGGTGTGATGCTGATAAACGCCGGGACGGGAAAGATAGTCAGCGAGGATTACTACCGCCTCTGACCTGGTCCGTCGAGACTTCCTGCAGGCGCTTGGAGATGTTCTTCCAGTGCGAACCCCTCCAGTAGTACTTGCCGCATCCAGCGCAGACGTAGAAGATGGCGTTGTTCTCGAGCGCGCCCTCGGGGACGTGCCCCACGGCATCCTCCTTCGTGATCGTCTTCAGTTCGCCGTTGCAGACGGTGCATCTCGCTCGATCTGGGTCCGATTCGAGGTGGAATCTCGCACTGACCTGCCTTAGCTGTTCGTCAAGGACGTCGCTCTCCACGTACAGGCCGCGCTCGCCGATGCGTTGCGATAGCTCCTTGTCTCTTGTCAGGAGGTAGCGGCCCTCTTCCTTCGCGATTTCAATGATCTTGGTGTCGTCGATGTCCTTGGCGTACATCGTGTCGTATCCCATGAGCCGCAGCCATCGGGCCAGGGAGCCGAGCATCTCGTCCGCGGCGAACCTGGGCCGCTCGTTCATCTGGTGACCTCGTAGCTGAGGAGGATGCCGTCTCCGAGCCGTTCGGAGCTCACCAGGCGGAGCGTCCGGCACTTCGATTCGTCGAAGCCTTCCCCGTCCGCCGGTGTTGGGGCCTCTCTGCCCCCCAAGACCTTGCTGCCGACGAACACGCGGTACTCGTCCACGAGGTTGTCCGCGAAGAACGAGTAGATCACCTCTCCGCCTCCCTCGACCAGGAGCTTCCGCACGCCCATGGCATCGAGCTTCTTCATGAGGAGCTGTAGGTCGACCCTACCGTCGCCCGACCTGACCGTCTCCGCATTGGGCCAATCCCTCTTGCATCGAGAGGTGGTGGCGATCACCGTCCTCGCCGTTCCATCCAGCACCCTCGCCCCATCAGGCGTCCTTCCGTTCGAATCCAAGACTATCCTGATCGGGTTCTTCTCGTACGACGCCCCCCTCACCGTCAGATGCGGATCGTCGGCGAGAATCGTTCCCACGCCGACAAGCACGGCGTCGACCTCGGCGCGCAGCTTCCTCACCCTCTCCATGTCCTCGGGCGACGAGATGCGAACCTGCCGCCGCTCCCTTCCTGCAATCTTCCCGTCGGCGGTCATGGCGCAGTTCACTATGACGTAGGGCATTCCCCCCTTCCAGGGGCCGCCCCGCTGATAAATCTTCCCAACCCCGCTCCCGAAGAAGCCATAAGTAAGGGTGAGGGGAATATGGCCGCGATGAACGGCATAGACATCATCGACATAAAGGAAAAGAACGTCAAGGGAGCCTACATCATCGACGGCTTCCCTTCGATCGGGCTCGTCGGGTCCATCGTTGCCAACTACCTCGTCAGTTTCCTCAACCTCGAGCAGATAGCGATCGTCGACTCGGTCTACTTCCCGTCCATCTCGCTCATCAGGGACGGCACGCCGATGTCCCCGGCCAGGGTGTACGCCGGTCAGCTCGGAAAGCACGGCGAGGAGAAGATCGTCGTCTTCGTCTCCGAATTCCAGCCGTCCCCCGAGATACTGAAGTCGCTCGCGATCACGATCACGGATTGGGCTGTCGAACACAGGTGCAAGATGATAATATCGCCGGAGGGGCTCCTCTCCAAGGAGGAGTCGGAGCGCCTGCAAAGGATGGCGAAGGCCGCAGCGAGGGAGGAGACGATAGAGGAGTTGGAGCTGAACGTCGCCGATGTGCCCTCGACCGAATCGCTCGGCGCCACCGTGTTCGGCGTCGGCTCGACACCCGAGGTCAGGGCCGTGCTCAAGGAAATCGGAGTAAAGCCGTTCGAGAGTGGCGTGGTGGCGGGCCTCGCGGGCATGCTCCTGAACGAAGGGGTGGCGAGGGATTTCCCGGTGATGACGCTGCTGGCCGAGGCCCATGCCGAGTATCCCGACGCAAGGGCGGCGGCCGCCATCATGACGATAATCGACAAGATGCTGCTGCACGTCGAGCTGGACCTCAAGCCCCTATTGGAGGAAGCGGGCGTCATCGAGGAGACGCTGAAGGAGATCCACAAGAAGGCGACGACCGAGGAGGAAGCGGCGAAGAAGAGGTCCTCGGTCATGTATATCTAGGGACGAGTGTGACCAGGCCTCCGTTCGCGTCCTGGCGCATCGTCACCTCGGCCCCGAGGAATCGATGCAGCAGGTCGGCCTGCGTCGAGAGATGGCCGCTCACCTCCCTCACGCGGAATCGCGACGGCTGTTTGGACAGAGCGAGATAGGGAAGGATCTGGTCCGCCGCGTGTACGTCCAAGGTCGCCAGTGAGTCCATCTCCTGCCTGAGCGACGAGGCCGCGGCATCGCCGACCTTCTCCGCGGGCACGCCGCGCTCGCCGAGCGAATCCGCTCCGAGCATGGTGTTGTCGAAGCCAGCCCAAAGCTGGATCCCCGCCCCCGTCGAAGGTCCCTGCCCATTATCCAGCTCGATCCGGGGATTGAGGCCGAGGAGTCCCTTTCTGACCGCATCGCCAATCCTCTGGCAGACGTGCGGCGGGAGGTTGCGGCTGAAGCAGACGCCTCCGACGCTCTGCAGCGCACCCCGCTCCTCCACCGAGAAGGGGTCGTGCCTGTCCCACGGCTCGATATCGACGACCACCTCACCGCCGCCCTCGGGATAGAATCCCCTTCCTCGAACCTGCATTTCCACCCTGGCACCGAGTCGCCTCATCAGGGGGAACAGGACCTTCTGGTAGTAGTCGACGCCAGGGGACCACCGCACGTTGGTTCCGCCCTTGACGACGAGCCCGACCGGCTCCCGGCACCTCGCGAGCGCGAGGAGGCAGGCCTGGAGGACGAGCGTGATGCTGCCAGCGGTGCCGACGTCGAGCCGATGCCTCCCTCCCTTGACAAGGCCAGGCTCGAAGGTGAGTTCCGTGCTGCCGATATTGCCACCTACGACCTTGGCGTCCGAGAGCGTCCTCACCCCCTCCACGGCGGTCAGGTGCTGGGCCGCGAGGCCAGGGCGGTCGCGCTTCGCCCTTATCCTCGTTATGGTGAACGCCTCCCCGGTCAGGGTCGAGAACGCAAGGGCCGACCTCAAGATCTGGCCGCCGCCCTCCCCTTCCGAGCCATCTATCTCGATCATCCCTTCACACCTTCCCGCGTCAGGAATTTGCGCACCTCATTCACCACGGCCACCATCAAGGATAGGGGCAGAACGATGACCCACTCCTGCCACCCGAGGTCCGCCATGCCGAATGTCTGGTTGACGCCGGGTACGTAGACCACCATCAGCATCAGGAGTGCCGAGCCGACCAGCGCGAGTATCAGATAGCGGTCTCCGGCCAGACCCTTGAAGAAGGAACCTGAGCGGTCCGAGCGGATCGAGATCGCGTAGAGCAGCTGAGACGTCACGATGCCGCAGAAGGCGGCGGCCCGGGCGAGAGCGTAGGCGTGGGTCGTGTCGACGCCACCTCTGGTCTCGAACGCGATCGTGAGCGCGAAGATCGCCAGGGTCGACGCCGCCATCACTGTGCCCGTTAAGGCCAGCGTCAGTCCCCTCCTCCTCGTGACGGGCGGCTCACTCGGGTCGTCAGGAGGGCGGCCCATTATGTCCGGAGATGCCTTCTCGAGCCCAAGGGCTATCGCCGGCAATCCGTCGGTCACAAGGTTGATCCAGAGTATCTGGATCGGAAGGAAGAGAGGAATGGCGAGAGGATCTGTGAATGCCAGCATCGCCACGAACATCGCGATCACCTCTCCGGCGTTGCACGCGAGCAAGAAGGAGACGAAGCGCCGGATGTTGTCGTAGATGCCGCGGCCCTCCTCAATCGCGTTGACGATGGTGGCGAAGTCGTCGTCCAGGAGGATCATCTCCGAGGCCTCCTTCGCGACGTCGGTGCCCGTCACCCCCATCGCGACGCCTATGTCGGCGGCCTTCAGGGCCGGGGCATCGTTGACCCCATCGCCGGTCATCGCAACTATCTCGCCGTTGGCGTGGAGCGCGTCGACGATGCGCTTCTTGTGCTCCGGAGAGACGCGGGCGAAAACGCTCGTCGACCGGATCCTCTCCCTCAGCTGGGAGTCTGATAGTTCCTGGATCTGATGGCCGACCATCACCCCGCTTCCGGCCGGGGCGATGCCCATCTCCGCGGCTATTGCGGATGCCGTGAGAGCGTGGTCTCCCGTGATCATGATCACTCTGATGCCCGCCCTCCTGCACTTCGCGATGGCCTCGATCGCGTCCGCCCTCGGGGCGTCCATCATGCCGACCTGCCCGAGGAACGTGAAGCCGCCCGCGAGCTCGTCCTCGTTGCCTTCCCAGGGCAGCTCCTTGAAGGCGATGGCCAGGACCCGCAGCGCCCGCGAGGCCATCTCATCGCTCGAACGCAGCTCCTCCTTCGCATTCTCCGGGGTCAGCGGGATGTTCCGCTCGCCCTCCGTGAGCCGAGAGCACAACGGCAGTATGCTCTCCGTCGCCCCCTTGGCGAACGCATACCGCCTGCCCTCGTTGGCGTTTACCGTGATCATCCTCTTGGTCCTCGAATCGAAGGGCTGCTCAGAGATCCTGGCCCAATCCCTCCTCACCTCTTCCTCGTCGATGCCGGCCTTTCTGGCCAAGACCAGCAAGGTGCCCTCCGTCGTGTCGCCCCGGATCGTCCATCGATCATCCTCACGGCGGAGCTCTGCGTCGTTGCAGAGGATTCCCGCCCTCAGGAGCCAGACGAGCGGTTGCGAGGAGAGGGGGTCGATCATCTGTCCGGTCCCGTCGATGAACTTGCCGAGCGGCTCGAATCCCTCGCCCGTGACCCAGATCCTCGCACCTGCATCGATTTCGCGGATGTTCATCTCGCCCTTGGTGAGCGTACCAGTCTTGTCGGTGCAGATGACCGTGGCCGAGCCCAGGCTCTCGACCGAGGGCAGCCGGCGGACGATCGCCCTCCTGCGCGCCATTCTTTGGAGGCCCAGCGCGAGGCTGATCGTCACTATCGCCGGCAGCCCTTCGGGTATGGCCGCCACCGCCAGGCTCACCGCCGTCAGGAACATCTCCTCGGCCGCGATGGCGCGCAGCAGCCCGACGACGAAGATGAAGACGCAGGCGCCGAGGATCAAGACGCCGAGCTGCCTGCCGAGGATGGCCAGCTTCCTCTGCAGCGGCGTCGGCTCTCGTTCCTCCCCAAGCATGTCTGCGATGCGGCCGATCTCCGTGGACATACCGGTCGCCGTCGCCACGGCCTTCCCCCGCCCGTACTCCACGGGGCAACCAGCGTAGACCATGCCGGTCGTCTCGTCGGACGAAACGTCAACGCACTCGATTGACTTCTCGACCGGGGCCGATTCTCCGGTCAGCGAGGATTCGTTGATCCTTAGGTTGAACGCCTCGAGCAGTCTGCCGTCGGCGGGGACGCGGTCTCCCGCCGCGATGAGGAACACGTCCCCCGGGACCAGCTCGGGTGCGGGGACATGGAATGTCCTGCCCTCCCTCAGTACGGTCGCCATGTAGGGCGCCAGCCCCCTCAGCGCCTGGACCGTCCGTTCCGCCCTGTGCTCCTGGTAGAAGCCCAGGAGCGCGTTGAGGACCACGATAAGGAGAATAACGACCGCGTCGAGCAGCTCGTCGCCCGTGCCTTTCGCTAGGCCGATCGCGCCCGAGACCGCCGCCGCGGCGATGAGGACAATCACCATCAGGTTCGTGAACTGACGCGCGAAGATCGCCCATGGTGAGACACCCTTTCCTCTCTCGAGCTCGTTCCTGCCATGATCCGCCAGCCTGCGCTTCGCCTCGGCGTCGCTAAGGCCCTCGGGCGTCGAGGAGAGCTCTCTTAGGACCTCTTCCGGCGGGACGCAGCGCCAATCCTCGGCCACGAAGTCCGATTGATGCGCATCGCTGATAAAGCGTCCTCTTGGTCCTTGCCGGAGCGACGGAAGCTCCTGGCGGCAAAGTATTTAGTATCACTCAGCCACCTATCCGCTTCGGGATGCACCAAGCCTGCTCCAGTGGGAGGAGCCGGTGCCAGACGAACCGAAGCGAGCGCGAAGCATAGGACGAGGGGATGCTGTCCAGCCGAGCGAGACTCACGCTTCGTCAGCTGGACATTGACGAACTCCGATCTGAGGCGGGCGGGCACTCGCGCGAAACCTCGGTAGCGGAGCGGGCAGGATGATCGACACACAGCAGGTCATGCTAGAATTCGGCATAATCATGCTCGTCGCGTTCATCGGCGCCGCCCTGGCCACCCGCGCCAAGCAGAGCGTGATCATCGGCTACATCCTCGCTGGCATCCTGATCGGGCCGAGCATGCACATCGAGATCTTCGGCTTCACTTACAACGGCCTTTTCCAGGACCTCTCGTTCATCGACTTCATGTCGCAGATCGGATTGGTCCTGCTGATGTTCTTCATCGGCCTGGAGTTCTCCATCTCCAAGCTCAAGAAGACGAAAGGGCCGGCGATACTGCTGGCCGTGGTCAACACCGGTTTGGACATGTTCGTCGGCATATTGCTCGGCATGGCTCTAGGCTGGCCGCTCGTCGACACCGTCTTCCTCGCCGGCGTCGTCGCGATGGGCTCCGCCGCGATCACCGGCAAGTCGCTGATGGAGCTGCAGAAGTTCAGCAATCCCGAGACGGAGTTCCTGCTCGGCATGGTCGTCGTGGAGGACTTCCTCTCGATGATCCTGCTGACGATAGCCGGCGGGCTTGTCATCAAGAGCGGCGGCGTCGGTCTGGGAGCCTCGGACTTCATCGGCATGCTGATCGGCATCGGCGCCTTCTACGGCTTCTTCATATTCCTCGCCATCTGGGTCATCCCCCGGTCGGCCAAGCACCTGCAGAAGATACGGAGCGACGAGCTCTTCGTGCTCTTCGCCCTCGGCCTGGTGTTCCTCGCCGCGGCGACGGCCCAGGTCTCTGGCGTCCCGGCGATAATCGGCGCCTTCTTCCTCGGCATGGTCTTCGCCGAGACGAAGTTCGCCGACCGCCTCGAGGCGAAGCTCTCCTCGTTCAGGGACGCCTTCGTGGCGATATTCTTCGTCCTCTTCGGAATGCTCATCGACCCGGCGATGTTCGCCTCGGTAATCTGGATAGTCATCGCCGCGGTCCCGCTGGTCATCATCAGCGATCTACTCGTGACGGGTGCTTTGGCCTATCTGCTCGGATTCTCCGGCAGGGCGGCGACCTCGATGGGCGCCTCGATGTGCGGGCGCGGCGCCGAATCAGTGATGTACGCCAGCGTCGGTTCGAACGCAGTCAACGCGACCAAGGGCGCCGAGCTGTATCCCTTCGCCGGCGCCTTCTGCTTCATCATGAGCGTCATCACCCCAGCCATGATGAAGTTCAGCGACAAGATCTACCACGCGCTCTCCCGCCTCATGCCGAGCTATATGAAGCATTCCGGCGCGGTGATCTCCCGGACACTGGGAAAGATAGTGTTGCCGAACTCTCTCAGACTGTTCAAGCGCGGCCGGCGTATCGAGATCGGCCTCATCACGTTCTTCTGCATGCTGATCGCCATCGTCGCGACCGATGGGATATACCACATAGCGTTCGCCGCCGCCGCCATCGGCCTGACGGTATGGATCTTCCACGTCATCGACCGCGAGCTCAGGCCGATCACCCGCTCGATCAATTACGACAACCTCGGTGTCTATAGCCGGGACGGGACCCGGATCAGCCGCTTCATCGCCCTGTTCGTCAGCGGCAGCCTAGTGGCGATCCTGATGGTCGCCTTCGTCTTCACCTACCTCTGGTGGCTGAGCGTCGTCGTTCTCCTCGCCTACTTCGTGGCCATGCTCCTGCTGGCGAAGGCGTACTCCAGGCGCTTCCGGTCCCCAGTGGCGCTCTCAGGCGACGTGATCGCAAAGAGCGTCTGGGAGTTCGAGGCGCCTGCGCCGGCGAAGGCCAGGGGCGACAAGGTGGCGACCAAGAAGGCACGGACCGGCCTGTTCGGCCGCAAAATCAAGCCGACCAACGGGAACGGCAACGGCAAGGGGAAGAAGCCTCGCTGACTTCGTCGTGCGATGCCGCCATCGTCAGGATTAAACAGAATAACCGCTATTGTGACCTCTACATGGCCCTCGCAACATCGGACCCCAGGCCCCGCATCGGGATAGTCGCCTGCGAGATACTCAAGCGCGAGATCGAGCTCCTTACGAAGGATGACCCGGTTTTCGTCCATCGCGAGTACCTCGAGTTCGCATTGCACATAGACTCGGCCATTCTCAAGCAGAAGGTGACGGAGAAGGTGGATTCGCTGAAGGGCAAGGTTGACGCCGTCCTACTCGGCTACGCCGTCTGCCAGTCCCTGAAGGGCATAACGAAGCAGCTTTCCATCCCGACGATCATGCTCGAGTCCGACGACTGCATAGGCGTCCTCATCACGCCCGAGGAGTACGAGCGCGAGAAGCGAGTCTGCACTGGCACCTGGTTCTCGTCCCCGGGATGGGCGGAGCTCGGTTTCGAGGGGGCCGTCAAGGAGCTGCATCTCGATGTCATGAAGGACCAGGGCTACGACCCGATGTACTTCATGAAGATGCTCTTCGAAGGGTACAAGCGCAGCCTCTACGTTGACACCGGGACCGGCGACAAGGAGAGGTATGTGTCCCTATCCAAGGACTTCGCGAGCAAGCTCAACCTCAGGTACGAGGAGCGGGAGAGCGACATGCGGGAGCTGACGAAAGCGATCGCGCGAGTGAAGGAGCTGGCGAGGAAGGAGTGCGTCAGGGCATCGGCCGCTCCCGAAGCCGCGGAGTCGACCGCTTGATTCCTCTTCGGACGTCCGATCGAATCTCGGGTTCATTTCTCCGACCAATAGTTTGAATATCGCAGACCGAATTCGAATTCAAACCGAGCCAGCCGCCCGGTCGTCCGGAAGCGGTTGGTACCTCAGGGGGAGAGACAGTGGACGCACTAACGATAGGGCTGATAGTGATCTTGGTACTGGCCGTGCTCGTGTTCCTAGCGAGCGGGCTGAAGCTGATTGGCGACTACGAGGTTGGAATCCTCTACAAGAAGATGTTCGGGAAGAAGATGCCCCAGGGGCAGGGCGTCGCCCGGAACGGAGAGGTCGGCGTGAACGGCGTCAAGATCACCCCGGACATCCTGATCTCCGCCGCTTCGGGCGACCAGGCCGCGACCTCTCTCCTCTTGACCTGGCTCGCTCAGGCGGTAGCGAAGGGAGTGATCGGGAGCGGCCCGAAGAAGGCGGACGAGGGTTCTTTGACGGCCACCCAGGAGAAGTGAGCGACCTTGGCCAAGGCGGAATATGGAACGCACGTTGGCGTCATTGGGCCAGCGAAGGGCAGGGAGGCGATGAAGTATCTTGTCGCTGGAAGTTTTGCGCTCACAGTCATCCTGCCCGTGTTCCTCTTTCTCGTCTACAACAGTCTCGACCTGATTGCCATCGCTGTGTACGGCGTTCCGATTGCGCTCTTCGTTGGCGTCCTCTTCTCCTCGATCCTGCTCAACAATGTGTTCAGCAGAACCATCGCGCCCATCGAGGTGTACTCGAACGGCCTCTACACACCTCTTGAGAAGCCACTCAGGCTAAGGAGGAGGGTCTTCGTTCCTTCCTCCGACCTCAAGGCGGTTGTGCTGGGCAGGTCATTCTACCAGACGCAGACGCCCAACGCGCCCGGCTCGAACTACTCCTATCTGGCATTGATATTCAGGGACGGAAGGGAGGAGAAGGTCGCCACCAGGGACACGGAGATCCTGGTGCAGGGAGCGTTGCTCATCAGTCGGACCTACGGGATTGAGCTGAAGCAGCCTGCGCACAAGGTGCTGGTCTAGGAAGCAACACTGCCGATCGAGGTGGCTGCCGGGATTCCCGGCTACCTTCTCCTGCGAAAGAGGACCAGAGCGCCCGCGACTCCGGCCACGATGACGACGACCACAACGACCGCGACAGGTGTCATGTCGGTCCCCGTTTCCTTCGCCGCGGTGTAGATCAATGCCTGTACGGTTCCACCAGTGTAAGTGTACATCTGCATCCATACCACGATGGCGTTGCCATTCCTGTCCGTAGCGATTTCGGGGATAACCGAGAAGTTGCCTTGATCCACCGAGATTCGAGTCGCCGCACCCCAAGAACCGGCGGAGTAACGAGCGGCATCGATACTGTAGTCGGGGTAATCCTGGCTCCAGATGACGAAGGCATCGCCGTTCTCGCACATCGCGACCTGAGGTGTCGACGAGCCCCCGCCCGAGTAGTTCCCCAGGCGCACCTCAGGGCCCCAATCTCCATCCGAGAATCGGCAGGCGCAGACGCCTAGATACATGTCCTGCCAGACCACAATCGCGTTACCGTTTCCATCCATCGCGACCTGCGACGTGTACGGTTCCCAGATTGCGCTGTCGTCGCCGATTGGCGCAGGCCCTGACCATCCTTCTGAGGAATGGCGATTTGAATTGAGTTGGAAGTAGCCTTGGCCGATCGGCAGGGAAACATGGTTGACCCAGATTGCCACGCTGGTTCCGCTATCGTCGATGGCGACCTTCGGGAAGATGCCGTAGAAGTTGCCCGTGTCAATGCCTATCGGCGTCGCTAGTCCCCAG
>JAJRAL010000017.1 GCA_028679935.1 Methanomassiliicoccales archaeon
CGCTACCGCATCTTCGGCGAGACTCTGGACATCGGCATCGGGAACATGCTCGACAAGCTCGGTCGGGAGATTGGCCTCGGATACTACGCCGGACCGAAGATTGAGAAGGCAGCCAAGGAAGGCAGGAAGTTCCTGGACCTTCCGTACTCAGTCAAGGGCATGGACATGGCCTTCTCCGGCATGCTGACCGCCTGCCTCGCCTTCAAGCAGAAGGGCGAGAGCATCGAGGACATCTGCTTCTCTGTACAGGAAACGTGCTTCGCCATGCTCACCGAGGTGACGGAGAGAGCGATGGCCCACGTCGAGAAGAGCGAGGTGCTGCTCGGCGGCGGGGTGGTGCAGAACAAGCGCCTGCAGGAGATGGTCGGGCGGATGGCGCTGGACCGCGGGGCGAGGATGTACGTGCCAGACCGGACGCTTTGCGTCGACAACGGCGCGATGATCGCTTGGACCGGTCTCCTGATGTACGCCTCCGGCGTCCGAATGTCCGTCGAGGAGACGGCGATCAACCAGAGGTTCAGGACCGACGACGTCGATGTCACTTGGCGCGACTAGGTCTTAGCCGCGGCCTTGCTTGCCTTCTGGTGGCCGACGATTGCGTCGACCTTCGAAAGGAACTCCTGCTCCTTGCCTAGCGGTATCGTCGCACCGCTCGCCACCGCGTGCCCTCCGCCCGAGCCTCCGACACTCATCGCCGCCTCTCTCAGCGCGACGGCGAGATCGACGCCCTTCTCGAGTATCCTGAAGGTCGCCCTCGACGAGACCCTGACGCTCTCGTGGTGCGTTGCGATCGTGAGGGTCGGCTTATCGCAGTCCCCGACGAACTGCATCGTCGTGCCGGCCAGGACCCCGGAGAGCGAGGTGTTCGTGCTCTCGAACCACTGGATGTTCTCCATCCGATTCACTCCCTTCTTGATGACCGCCTTCATCCCGGCGATGATCGCGTCCCTGTACTGACTTCGAAGCAGCTCCGCGGCCTCGGATGCCTGCTTGTCCCTGAGCGCAAGCGCGATCCCTAGTCCCTCCTTGTCGGTCCTGCCGCAGGCGTTGAGCAATTGGGCGAGATCGTCCGCGTATGTGCCCCACGCGGGGAAGAAGTAGCGATCGGTGATCAGCTCCTCCATGGCGCTGCTCGTGCATCCCTGCTTGATGAGGCGCAGGGCGACGAGGGAGGAGAGCAGCCGCTTCTGATTCTCGCTGAGCGACTCGAGCGTCGCGTTCTCCGGTACCTTCGCCTCCGCAAGCAGCGCCTTCGTTCCCTCCGGGTCGCCGGTGACTCCGATGAGGTAGGGGTCGATGCATCCCACCAGCCCTTCGAAGAGCGGGCCGGGAGGGACGAGGGATCCAAGCCTGACCTGGAGGATGTTGTGTGCCACTCCGCCCTCGAGGAGGTACTTGTTGACGCCCTTCAGACCCCTGATGTGCTGCCTGTCGCCCACCATGCCGGCGAACGCCACCGGGAGAAGGTCCCAGTTGCGTTCGTCAAATTCCAGGGAGAAGAGCATGCTCATCGAGCCAGCGCAGGCCGAGGTCATGCCGTCGATGCCGAAGAGGTGAGGATTGACGTGGAACACGTTCTTCGAGTCCCCGACGGGGGCGTGGTGATCGAGGACTATGACCTTCGCGGGCAATGCCTCGAGCTCCGGCAGGCTGCTGGAACCCATGTCCGAGAGGATCAGGCACTCCGCACCCCCACCGACCTCGCGTATCGTCTGGTCGTCGAGCGCCTTCGTCGTGACGACATGCACCCGCTTGCCCGCGCGCAGAAGCGTCGAGCAGAGTATGCCCGCCGCGGACAGCCCGTCGGCGTCGTAGTGCGACAGGATCGTCACGCGGGGGTGGCCGGAGACTTCCTCTGCGGCGCTCTTCAGAAGAGAAGAGAGCGGTGGCGGAAGTTGCTCTCCGTCCATTCGCCCTCACTCGATGAGCAGCTCCGCGTTCTTCAGGCTATACTCCCAGTCCTGCGGGAGGATGTCTTGGCGCTTGTAGTACTTCACCAGGCGCCTGATCTTCGATTCGATGAGCTGTAGGTTCCTGTTGTTGGCCATGTCCTTCTTGTTGTCGGACATGTGGAGGCTGACGTTGATCGCCCTCCTCATCAGCGCGACCAGGTCGTCAGGCAACGCCTGCTCCAGGCCGTTCTGTTCGAGGATCTCCAACATCGTCTTGCCGGTCGCCAACCTGACGCTCGGGACGGCGTACTGGTCTCGGAGCACCATTCCGATCTTGGAAGCGGTCATGCCCTCCTTAGCGAGCTTGACGACGGTCTGCTCGACCTCTTCCTTGGGCATCGGGACCCACTCGGGGTTCTCGGTGACGAGAGGCTTCGAGGAGGCGGACTTGCCCCTCCTTCTTGCGTGCATCTTTGCCATTTGATCATCATTCCTGGATTGTTCGAGATAAGGCGTTTTGGTTGGCGGCGAAGCAAGTGCCAATTTCCATTCCGGTATATAAGGTTTGAGCGGGACCGACCAGCGTCGTCAAGGCTGGAGGCCGCACCGCTTCTAGTCGTAGACGAACCGCGACCTCCGCCTCTCCATGCGCGCCTTTTCCAGGGTCTCTCTGGCCCATTCGAGGATCGGGCCGTACTCCTCTTCCGGGAACGCGAGCTCGTGAGGCAGCTCCGAGAACAGCGCCCAGTCCATCTCCGACTTCCCGAACGGGCAGCCGAGCTCGCCGACGAAGACTCCTCCGTCTCGATGCTTCTTGTGCGCTAATGGGATGAAGGCGCAGCCGCACTCCTCTCTCGCCTCGCGCACCGCCGCCTCTGCCGGGGACTCGTTCTCTTCGACCCTCCCTCCCGGCATCTCCCAGCCCTTCCTCTTCTGGTTGTAGACCATCACGAACCGCTTGTCAAGGAAGATGACACTATAGACCCACTTCACCTGCTCACCACCATCATC
>JAJRAL010000059.1 GCA_028679935.1 Methanomassiliicoccales archaeon
CACTTCGGCTTCCTCGGGGGCCGGAGGCGCCTCTTCCTTCGGTGCGACAGTGGTTTTCGGGGCGACTCCCTTGACCTCCTGGGCGGCCTCGACGGATTCCAGCGCCGCGCCGACCGCAGGAGCGGGAGCAGGAGGCCTGGCCTCAGGGGCCCGTGCCGCTGGCGCCTCCTCCTTCGGGGACTCCCAAGCGATCGGTTCCGGCTTGACCTTCATGCCGGCGCCCGTGAACATTGAGCTGATCCTCTCGCGAAGGTCCGCCTGCTCCGAGTGAATCTTCAACTTCTCGGAGCTGATGATCTGCAGCAGCTCCGCGTTTGTGGGGTCGAGCGAGAGCGCCTTCTCGAGGCTGGCAACTCCCTCGGCCCGCTTTCCGAGCTTGATCTCCAGCTCCCCCTTGGTCTTCCACGCCTGACCCATCTCGGGCCTGAGCAGGACCAGCCGCGAGAAGCATATCAACGCCTCGTTGAGCTTGGCGAGGCGGATGAGCAGCGACCCCTTGTTGGACCAGGCCTCCGCGAACTCCTGGTCAAGAGCTATAGCTGCATCGAATGCGTTGATCGCCTCCTGGCCTCTGTTGAGGTTCTGCAGGGCGAGGCCCCTGTTGTTGTGCGCCTTCACGATGTTGGGGTTGATCTTGAGTAGCTTGTCGAAGGAGGCGAGGGCCTCCGGATATCTTCGAAGCTTGAGTAGCGTCGCGCCCCTCCCGGCCCAGGCCTTCTCCATCTTCCCGTCCATCTGAAGCGCCTTGTCGTATGCCTGGAGCTCGTCGTCGTACCTGCCGATCGAGTACATCGCAGCGCCGATAGCGTACCAGAGATCGGCGCTGTCAGGGTTGAGTTCCAGGGCCCTCGCGAAGCACTCCAAAGCCTTCGCGTGGTGTCCAAGCTGCTCCAGCACGCTTCCCTTGAGGCGCCACGCCGGCTCGGACTTCGGGTCCACGGCGATGACTTCGTCGAAGTGTTCGAGGGCGCGCACTAGGTCTCCGACCTCCATCAGCTGCTCGCCGATGGCGATCTGCTTCTCGAGGGACGCAGGCTCGGCCGGCGGTCGCGCCGATACGGTCGCCCCGGCGAACTCCTTCAGCACAAGATCCTCAAGGCCGGCTCCTCTGATGATCGAGGCGAGCTCGGATCCGTTGATGAGACGGACGCCGCGGCGGCGCCCCTCCTTCTCCGCGTCCTTAGCGATATCGCCGAGGTTTATCAGTATGCTGCGCGGCGCCTTGACCCTCTCCGAGTATGTGGCCAGCTTGTCGACGTCGACCAGCCCGATAGTGCCGGTGCCCTTGTTGACGAACATGATCTCCCGGTTCTGGTCCCGGGTCGAGACTGCCTCCGCGAAGTAGTAGGTGGGTTTGTTCCGGACCTTCCTCGGTTCGATCTTCAGCTCGATCATCAGCTGCTTCATGACCTCGTCGAACTGCGGGTCGGTGAGCCGGATCAGCTCCCCGAGGAGCAGCGTTTCGGCGTCCTTCACGAGGCGCTCCTTAAGCTCAGCCACCTGAACCGCCTCCGGAAAGCTGCTTCACCCATTTTCGCGCCTGATCGTTCTTCGGGTCCAGCTCCAAGCATTTCTTGAATGAATTCGCAGCGTCCTCAGAAAGACCGATCGACTGCAGTGCAAGGCCACGATCGCACCAAGCTTTCGAGTCGCCAGGCTCCATTCCGAGGTACTTCGCATACGACAGCGCGGCGTCCTGGTACTTCCCTTTCTCGAGGAGCAGCTGCGCTTTGAAGAGCCATCCCTCGCGGCTGTCCGGGATGAGCTCAAGGAACTTGTTGATGTACTGGATGGCCGCGCCCCATCTGTCGAGCTTCGCGACGGACTTCGCCCTCCCAAGCCAGGCGCGGGCGTTCTCCGAGTCGTGCTCGATCGCCTTGGTGAACGCCACGTCCGCTTCCTGGAACCGCTGGTTGGCTAGGAATATCAGCCCCTTCTCGGCGTGGGCATCGACGAAGGAGGGGAGGATCTTGGTCGCCCTCTCCAGGTGCTGGATCGCCGCCCCCCATTTCCCTTCCGCGTTCTCGATCCTTGCCCGCCAGTACCATCCCGCCGCGCTCTCCTTCTCCTTCCTGAGCAGGTCGCCGATCGTTCGGTTCGCCAGGTCGAACTGGCCGTTGTATAGGTACGCCCGGGCGAGCAGTATGACCGCTCCTGGGTCCTTACCGCCCTTGTCGGCGATGTGAGCCTTCAGGATCTCGACTGCGAGGTCGAAGTCGCCGGAGTTCATAGCCTTGTTCGCGGCCCTCATCGGGTCTGCCACCTCCTCCTTGCGGAAGGTGGGCTTCTTCGGGGCGAACAGGGGCTCGCGCCTAGCCCTCACAGCCGCCTCCTCGGTCGGCATCATCGTCTCCGCCTGCAGCAGCTCCTCGAGCTTCGCCGCTGCGCCGGGCTCCATCGCCAGCTTGAGGTCGGCCTCTCGCCTCATTGCTTCGTCCTCTTTGCCCATCTGGCGGAGCAGGTAGATGAGCGCCTTGTAGGCGTTGATGTAGTTGCGGTCGATCGAGATCGCCTCCTCGTAAGCGGCAATGGCCTCGTCGAACCTCTGCCCCCTACGGAGGTACTCTCCCTTCTCGAGCCAAACCTCAGCGGTCTCGCTGACGGCGATGGCCTGGTCGAGCAGGTTGATCGCTTCGTCGATGTTACCGAGGTTGAAGTGCGCCCTAGCGAGCGCCCTCACGAGGACCATGTCCTCTGGGAAGCTCTTGCGCGCAGAGGAGAGCTTCTGCTCGGCATCTGGATAAGCGCCCGCATCCAGGAGCACCAAGCCGGACATCTTCATTGCGAGCGAGCGGAGGTCGTTGCCCTCCGGGATCCTGCCGAGGTATTCGAGCGATTTTGTGAGAGTGTATTTCCGCTTCTCCCTGCACCATTTCACGGGGCCTGCGCGGAGGAGCACGCTCCTCGAGGCGCTCCAGTAGATCAGCCCCATCCGCAGGAAGATGTCGCTGAGCATGAGGCTCGGATACTGCGTGGAGAGGGAGTTGATCTTCTGCGCGACCGCGGCCACGACCTTCGAGGACTCCTCGGTCAGGAGGAGCTTTGGGTGGTCCGCGTAGAGCGGGATGCCGTACTGGCCCAGGACAAAATTCGCGATCCTGTAGTAGCCGATCGCCTCCTTTTCAGAGGCCTTCTTGACATTGAAGTCGGTGACTGCGTCGAAGAACGACTGCCCCGGGACCCTGTCGATGTCTCCTCCCGGGGTCGGGTCCAGCCTGATCAGCGCGGCCGATTGGTGCCTCAGCCTCTCCACAAGGCTCTCCCCGATGAGGTTGGGGGCGAAGAAGAAGACCGGGTCCTGATAGCACGCCTCGGCGCATGCCTCGCAAAGGTATGCGGACTCCTCAGTGGCATCGCCGCAACGGATGCAGGACAATTCGTTTCCCTTCCAGCTGGTATCAGGATTACCGATTAAAAATCTACCGACCTTGGAACGTCATCTGGAATCACCGTTCTTCGCCATATAGGGCCCCTCGACCTCATACCCGAATTTTCGGTAGTAGCCCCGGGCGCCGATTCCGCTAGTGACGAGGACCTTGTTTGCGCCGCGATCCCATGCCAGCTCCTCGCACCTCTGCAGCAGCTGGCGGCCGTATCCACGGTGTTGGAGCCCCTCTGGGAGCATGTCGTCGATCGGGACCTGCTGACCGTAGA
>JAJRAL010000122.1 GCA_028679935.1 Methanomassiliicoccales archaeon
CGGAATCGTTCTTCCGCATTCGGGGCACTTTCCCTGCTTGAGGAAGACGGCGACGTCGGAGTAGGTCGGGCAGTAGCGGCTGATCCTCTGCCCTAGTACGAACGTCGGTTCCACCGGCTCCTTGCTCGACCTCTTGACCAGCAGCGCCCCGCAGGAAGGGCAGTGAGTGTCCTGCCTGCTGTCGCCGGCGACGCCGCCGACGTAGACGTACTCGAGGCCCTTCGCCTTGGCGATCCCGAAGGCGCGGTCGACGACCTTCATGTCCTCCGGGGGCAGGTCGCTCATCTTGTACGACGGCTGGAAGCGGTAGAGGTGCACTGGCACGTCCTCCCCTAGCTCCCTCACCACGAAGGAGGCGAACTTGCCGACCTCATCGGCCGAGTCGTTCAACCCGGGGATCAGCAGATATGTGAGCTCGACGTGGACCCCGGCGAGCCTCGCGGCGGCGCAGGTTTCGAGGACGGGGCCGAGCTTGCCCCGGCACTGCTTGGCGTAGAACTTGTCGCTCATTCCCTTGACATCTATGTTCGCCGCCTCGACCATGTCGTAAAGGTCGTCCGCCGCCCACGACTCGATGAAGCCGTTCGTGTTGAGCACGGTGAACAGTCCCGCCTTCCGCAGCAGTGCCGCCACGTCCATGATGAACTCGATCCAGACCGTTGGCTCGTTGTAGGTGAATGCGACGCCCTTCGCCCCGCTGGAGATAGCGGCGTTGACCACCTCCTCCGGCTTCATCATGACGTACGGAGCGCGGTCGGCCGGCAGCCTAGCGAGGGTTGAGTTCTGGCAATTGCCGCAGTCGAGGTTGCAGCCGAACGTGCCGACGGAATAGAGCTTCGAGCCCGGACGGAAGTGGTAGATCGGCTTCTTCTCGATCGGGTCGGTGGCCGAGACGCACACCTTGCCGTAGTTCAGCGCGATCATCTCGCCATTGATGTTCGAGCGGGTCCCGCAGAATCCGATCTCGTCAGGACCGACCAGGCATCGCTGGGGACAGAGGTCGCAGCGAAGAACGGCGCCCTCCGGGTGCCAGTACGCGGCGCGAGCGCCGCTATCCCCCGGTTGGCCGTCCTTCAATAATCGTCCTCCTCGAATTGGGAGGCGCCGCAGACGGGGCACTTGGCTTGGTTCTTCTTCAAAACACAGCCGCAGACTATGCACTCGGGCAAGCCCATCGCCACAGAGATATCGGTTCAGTGAGCATTATATGTTTCTAGCTGTCAGCGTGGCCGTCTCCGGGCGAGCCTGGAGAGCGGCCCGAGGTTGAGGAGGCCGATGTCGCTGCAGGCGTACGCCCTCGCCTCGCCCATGTCGGTCGCTCGCAGGACGGGCGAGAAGACGTCCTCGCTCGTCGCTCCGGTGAGATCGGTTCCGGGCGCCAGGGGACTGAACGCGGGCATGACGAGGACCTGCTCCTTCGGCAGGTGCACGAAGCAAGGGACCTTGACGAAACCGCCCACCTCGTCATACAGCCTTACCGACGGATGCTCGTGGCCGATCACCAGGGGCCGGTCGTCGCAGGGCTCGTGCCCGTGGGCGAAGGTCACGCCTCCGAGGTGGTACTCGTTCACCATCTCAACGCCGAGTTTCGAGGCGATGGTGGCGAGGTAGTTGTCGTGGTTCCCTCTGACCACGATCACCTCCGCCTTCTCCTGCAGCACCGCTAGCAGCCCGCGCACCTCGTTCCACTCCTGCGCCAGGTTGCGCGAGAACTCGTGCTTCAAATCCCCGAGTATGACGAAGCGCCTAGGTGAATGGCGCTCCACGATCCCCTCCAGGTCCTCCTTCATCTTCGCGGTCTGGATGCGGGGCAGGTGAAACCCGGAGTCCTCCAGGACCGATTCGTAGCCGATGTGGAGGTCGGAGACGACCACGGTCGAATGGTGCGGCAGGAATGCGCAGAGCTCGTTGCTGATCACCAGCCCTGGCATCACCTCGAGCTCCTTCATGCGCCTCGACTTCGCATGACGCGGCGCGGTATTTCTACGTTCTCGACGTTCGCTCACTTTCGTTGCGCCGGGCGAAAACGCTTTCATACTCCCCCCTCACTCACTGGACGTGATCACCCGGACATTCCTCATGCTGCCGACGGTCGGAAGGGCGACGGAGAAGAGGCTCTGGCGCGACGGGGTAGTCGACTGGGACTGCTTCCTGGAGACCCGGTCAGTGAGAGGGATGTCGTCCAAGAGGAAGGAGAGGCTAGACGCCGGCGTGAGGACCGCGGACGCGTTCCTCAGGCAGGGCGAGACCTCCTACTTCTCCCGCCTCCTGCCGTCGGGCGAGCATTGGCGCCTGTACGAGGACGTGCGCGACGGCGTGGCCTACCTCGACATAGAAACGGACGGCCTTGGTCCTTCCGCGGTCACGACGGTGGTAGGGATCCATAGGGCGTCGGGAACGACGACGCTCGTCCGCGGCATCGACCTTTCCACGGAGAACCTGATCAAGGCCCTCAAGGGCACCAGCCTCATCGTCACCTTCAATGGCGCCTCCTTCGACCTTCCCATCCTGGAGAGGGAGTATCCCTTCTCCGTTCCCATCGTCCCGCACTTCGACCTCAGGCACGGCTGCGCCAGGGTCGGGTTGAGCGGCGGCCTGAAGAGGATCGAGAGGATGATGGGCATCGCCCGAGACCGGGACCTGGAGTACATGACCGGCGAAGAGGCCGTCTGGCTCTGGCACCTCTGGTGCAAGAACAGGAACCGGAACGCGCTCGACACCCTGATCCGGTACAACACCGCGGACATCAGGAACCTCGAACCGATCGCGGAGGCCGTCTGCGAGCGCCTGAAGAATGACACGCTGGACCTCGGTGAGTCGGCATGACGCCGGCGCACGACCACCCCGATATCGACGGGTTCGAGGCGGCGGCGAGGCGCGCGGCGGAAGGCCTGCTTTGCGCCAGATCCGCCACCGTGATCGCGCATATCGACGCGGACGGCGTATCCGCGGCCTCGATATCGTCGAGCGCACTCGAGCGGGCGGGCATCGGGACCAAGGTCAGGTTCGTGAAGAAGCTCGATGAGGACGAGGTGAAGAAGGTGAACGCCGAGCCATCGGAGGCGGTCTGGCTCGTCGACCTCGGCTCCTCGTTCTTCTCCAAGCTCGAGCACCCCGTGGTCTGCGTCACCGACCACCACATCCCCGAGACGGGTGCGAGGACGAGACGCGCCGGGCAGAACGACCTCGGCAGCTTCGTCGACGAAGGGCTCCACGTCAATCCGCACCTCTTCGGCATCGACGGCTCGACCGACATCAGCGGCGC
>JAJRAL010000102.1 GCA_028679935.1 Methanomassiliicoccales archaeon
ATAGCGCTACCCAGGACATCCGGGTGACGATCGCCGCCCCGGTCAAGGGGACCGACTACGGCATCCTCCCCCTCGTCCCCTTCGCGGGCGCCCTGGCGCTCTGGATTGCTCGGAAAAGGATTAAGAGCAGCAGAACCCTAGCATCGGGGCATGCGTCTCAGGCCCTATCAGCAGAGGGACCTCGGCCAGGTGTACACTCTCGCCACCAGGGCCCTCAACGAGACGTATTCAACGACCGTCTTCACCGACATCTCAAGCTACTGGCCCGAAGGGTTCATCGTCCTCGAGCAGGACACGGACGTGATAGGATTCGTCTTCGGGATCATGATGTCCCGGAGCGAGGCGCGTATCCTTATGCTCGCGGTCGACGAACGCTACCGGATGAGGGGGCTGGGGGACACGCTGTACCGTGCGTTCGCGCAGGAATGCGCGGGAAAGGGAATCCACAGCATCAGCCTCGAGGTGCGGATAAGCAATTTCTCAGCCATAAGGTTCTACCAGAAAGAGGGATTCCAGATAGTCGGAAGGATAGACAAGTACTACACGAACGGCGAGGACGCATATAGGATGCAGGTGTTCCTCTGATCAGTGGAACATCTTGTCGTCACCAGCGTGCTCATTCCAGAAATAGTACGGGGACTTCTCCTTCTGCGCCGAGGTGATGTCCGTGCCTAGGCCCTTCGTATACGAGCCGTAGCGGTCCTTGATCTGCTCCTCGACCGTCCGGTTGCGCTTGATCGCTTCCTCGACGTGCTTGCGGCTGATCAGCTCCTCTCCAGCGATCGAGGCGATGTCCCCGGCGGCGCGGATCAGTCCGCCGAGCTCCCTGAGCCTGAGGGTGATCGAATTGTTCTGCCCGTCGATCTCTCTGCCCCGCCGCTTCGCCTCGCGCAGGATAACCTCGACCGCATCCGGTGCCGCGGGCGGAATCTTGCCGTCCTGGGCTATCTCTTGTGCCACGAACTGCGCGATCCTCGCCCGGTTCGATTCGTTATCCGGCATGGTGGTGTTGACGAGGACCTCGTACCCGTTGCCGTTGATGCGTGAGCGCAGCGGTGAAAGAACCTGCTCCAGGTCCTGGATGTTGCAGGCTCCCACGAAAGTGAAGTCGCAGGGCACGGCGTCGACGCGGACGCTCGCTCCCGAAGATTGGGGGTTCCGTCCCGAGATCGGGAAGCGCCTCTCCTGCATTGCGGTCAGGATGTAGCGCTGGAGGTGGCCGAGGTGGGAGAGTTCGTCGATGAAGAGCACGCCCTGGTGCGCCTCGTGGATCGCTCCGGCGACCACTCGATCGAAAGGCTGCGTCCCAAGCTGCGGGTGCCCTCCGTAGGGATCGTGGCGAACGTCGCCCAAGAGTTCGGTCTCGCTCGCGCCGGTCGCGAGTATGAATGGATTGCGCTGCAATGGAACGAGTACTTTGCGGGGGCTGACCTTCTCGAGTTCCCGCCTCTTTTCCAGGGCCGACTGGTCGAGCACTCTGACCATCTCTCCGGAGCGCTCGAACACCACGACCTCCTCCTTGCCGAAGCGGTTTCTGGTCGTGGTGACGCGGTCCTTGCCCGTCCCTCCGAAAGGAATCTGTCCGCTCGCGGCGGACGCCTCAAGGAGCCCGGCCATCAGGTCGCCGAAGGGGTTGTTCGCGTTTCCCTCGGTGCCCTTGACCTTCTGGCACTTGGGGCAGAAACGTTCCTTGTAGGACGAATACTGGCCGCAGTTGCGGCAGCGGTAGCCGAGGCGCTCCGCGACGTTCACCGGCGCGTTCTTCGGGTCGATGAGCTCGCCCGAGGCGAACTCCTTCGACTCGTGCTCCCTCAGGACCTCGTCCTCCTTGATCACCTCGACGAACGGCCTTTCCGGGTTCTCGGGGTTGTGGACGACGCGGATCTCCTCGGTGGGTCGGCCGATGTAGAGCGCGAGCGCCTGGGCGATCATGCTCTTGCCGGTGCCCGGGGGTCCGACGAGGAGGAGGTTCCTCCTCTGCCTCGCCGCCGTCCGAGCGATCGAGACGGCCTCCTCCTGCCCGATGACCCTTTCCAAAGGATCCGACGGGATGCGGATGTCCGCGGTGGAGTTGATCTCCCTCAGGTCGGGAAGCCGTGCCTCTTTCATCTTCGCCTCAATTCAGGTCGTCCTTGGTCCAGATCTCGACGTTCGAGGGCTGCTTGGTTATATTGCCCATCTTAGTGCCCACGATGGTGCCGATCTTCTGGTCCGCGGCGATGTCCAGGATGCGCTGGGTGACGATACCGTCGAAGATAATCGCGCTGAGCGGCTCGGTGCCGTCCTTCAGCGTGTTGACGAGCTCCTTCACCGGTACCTCCTTGACGACCGCGCCGCTCGTTCCGATGAGCCTCGCCTTCGATGTCGAGGCGAGCTCGTTGATCATGCCCTTGTACTTTTCCTGGGCCGCGTTGAGCTTCTTCGGGGCGCCGGCGGCCGCTCTAGGCTCCATCGGTTCCTCGGCCATCGCCGCCTCCGCCCTCTCCGGGCGCTCGGCACGCTCCTGCCGCTCGAACCTCTCCGGCCTCTCGCGCTGCTCGGCGCGCTCCGGGCGCTCGGGCCTCTGCTGACGCTGCTGTGGCTGCGGCTCCGGCTTCTTCGGCTCCTCGGGGCCTTCCGGTTTCTCGGATCTCTCGGCCCTGTCCGCGCGCTCCATGCGCTCCTCGAGCTCGGCCTTCTTCAAGGCGGCCTTCTCTCCGTTCTTCCCGGAGAGGATCTGATCGCCCTCGAGGCCGAACATCTCGATGAACTGCTCCGCCGGGACCTTGTTCCGGAGGCACTTCATGATCTGCTTCTGGGTCAGCTCCTCCACCTCGTGTCCCCTCGGGGCGCGGGCGACGAAGTCGACCTCCGCCACTTGGAAAAGCTCCCTGAGGATGAGTTCCCCGCCTCTGTCGCCGTCGACGAAGGCGGTGATCACCCTCTCCTTGGAGAGGTCGCTGATGGTCTTGGGGATGTTCGTTCCCTCGACCGCGATGGCATTCTTTATGCCCGACTTGAGCAGGTTGATGACGTCGGAGCGGCCCTCGACCACGATGATCGCGTCCGAATCCTGTACGTTGGGTCCGGCAGGCAGGCGCTCCTTGCCGAAGTAGATGACCTCCTCCACCTGCACCGACTGCCGAACGCTCTCGGTCAGGTCGATGCCGCTCGTCTTCGACTGCTTGATGAGCTCGGTGAGCAGGTCGCGCGCCCTCGAGATTATCTTCTCTCTCTTGCTGATGCGGACGTCCTCGATGCCGTCGACCACGATCTTCGCCTTGCAGGGTCCGACCCGGTCGATCGTCTCAAGTGCGGAGGCGAGGATGACCGTCTCCACCTGGTCCAGGGAAGAGGGGATCAGTACGTCGCCCTCC
The DNA here is from genome assembly GCA_028679935.1 of Methanomassiliicoccales archaeon. The sequence goes on from JAJRAL010000102.1 coordinate 3,357, forward strand.
GATTTTCCCTGTTTCGAGTGGACGTCGACCTCGATCCTGCCGATCCTGCCGGATTTCTGCAAATCGCGCAGGTCGAGCTCGTCCCCGAGCAGGCCTTCCGTCTGCCCGAAGATCGCCCCCACGACGTCTGGCTTTTCGACTATGCCATCGGCGTTCAATCTTGCTTTGATCAAGTACTTGGTAGTGCTAGGATCGATGTTCATCTCTGATTCCTTCCGTTTCGTTTCTTCACGGAAAACACATCGCAGACCTTTGTCCGGTCTAGCTTTCGCCTTCGTGCGCCAAACGCTTGTCGCGTGGCGCACTCTGGCCTAAACTTATCCTACGGTGTCCTCTGTGAGGACACGGTGA
>JAJRAL010000176.1 GCA_028679935.1 Methanomassiliicoccales archaeon
GGGTACAGGTCAGCAAGCACGTGCTCGTGAATGTGAGACGCCGCAGCCTATGCGACAACTGCCTCGAGGTTGGCTGCGTCGATCCGAGGCGCAACCGCGTGACTGAGTGCGACGGCCACGTCGCCCCGTTCTACGTCTTCAAGAAGTGCCCCCGTTGCGGCAAGGTGTATGAGCTGTTCTCCAACATCACGTCGCTCGATTACGACATCTGCCCGGAGTGCAATCGTTCGAAGAGGCAGGCCTAGAGAAGCCGCGGCCCGATCAGCTGCCAGATTATCAGGAAGAACACGGTTATGGCGAGCAGGTAGGTCAGCGCCGCCACGATCTTCTGCTTCTCCTGGTCCGATGCGTTCTTCTTGAACTTCGAGACGATCGCGTCGAGCGAATCGCGGAACAGATAGCCTCCGTCGAGCGGCACCGCGGGCAGCACGTTCGTCATGCCGAGCATGAGGTTGATCCAGAATATCCAGTACAAGCTGTTGGCGATGAACCAGAAGACGGCTCCGGGAAGCACCCCGAGCACTCCGCCCGCGACGAACAGGTCGGCCAGCGGCGACTCGATCGGCGCCAGGCCCTGGAACGGAAGGGCGATGAAGAGCAGCGTCGAGCCGATGAAGCCACCCACGTCGCTCACGCCGGCGTACGGGTTCTGGAGCCGGTGGATCAGGGTGCCGGGAGAGTTCATCAGCAGCCCCATGTAGGCGGTGTTTACGCCGAGGAATCCGATGTCCTTGGTCGTCGAGTTCACCATGCCAGGGGACACTTCGAGCAGGTACTCGGTGCGGCTCGACAGCGTCACCGTCAGGTTGACCGACTGGTAGGAATGAGACACCTGGTCATAGGAGAGCATGGTCGCCGGAACGATCTCCCCCGGTCTCGTCTGGTTGAGGATGGCCTCCAACGCCGTCTGGTTGCCGACGACTGTGCCGTTGAGACTGACGAAGGTCATCCCGACCTTCATGCCCGAATTGTCCGCGGCCAGTCCGGTGACGATGCTGATGAGAGTGAGGCCGTTGGCGACCGTCGTGGTCTTGGCCTGGCCGCCATAGTAGTACTCGACGCTGACCATCTGGCCGGGCAGCGGGGCCGATAGGTTGGTGAAGTCGCTCAGGCTGTTGATGCTCTCCCCGTTGATCGCGGTGATCTGCGAGGCGAAGTTCAATCCGCCCACAGTCGCGGGACTGTTGTTCCCGACGCCGACGACCACCGGGTTCTCCCTGATCGGGGTGACCGAGCCCATGAAGGCCACGCAGAACAGCATGGCGCAGACGGCGGCGACGACGATGTTCATCGCCGGTCCGGCCGCGTAGATGTTCATCCTGCGCCGGCGGTCGGTCTTGACGATGTCCTCCTCCTCCGGTTCGACGAAGGCGCCGAGCGGCACGACGATCAGTATGACGCCGAGGGAGCGCACCGCCAGATTGCCGACGCGGGTCAGGATACCGTGAGCGAACTCGTGCACCACGATGCCGACGATCAGGCCGATTATTCCGAATATGACGGGTATCACCGGGTTGATGCCCGGTATGCCCAGGATCATCTCAGGCGAGGGCGCGCGGTCGGCCGGGATCTGATTGACTATGGTGGCCTCCCAGACCAGGAGGGCCATGATGAAGATGCCGACGAGAAGGCAGATGACCTTGGCGACGGCGGCGAAGGACAGCCAGAAGCGCTTCGGCTTCGCTAGTCGGTCGATGAGCTTCTTCCCTCCCTGCGTCTTCCACATCAGGAACGGGCCGTAGGTGCTCAGGCCCTGTTTCGACAGAACGCCCTTCTTCTTGACGTAGATGACGATGGCGATCCAAACGACGAGGATCGCGATGAGGATGATGTACGGAGTGTAGTCCATTTACTGGACCGTCACTAACGAGGCGACACTATTAAATGGTTCGGGAGTCAGCGCTCCTCGGGGTGACCTTCCCTCGAGCCCCGCCAGACGTCCTCGGAGATGTCGTCGTAGACCGCCGAGCATTCGTCCTTCGCCTGGAGCCCGGCCTCTTCCCTCTTCGCCAGGCGCAGGATCTGGTCCTTCTTGAGGATCCAGTAATGGATGCGCCACAGCTTGCCCTTCTTGAGGTGGACCTCCTCCTGGGTCGTTGTCAGGAAGCCCTCCTCCTCCAGCATGTAGAATACGTCCCGGTCCTCCGAGGTGAGGCGGTTGTCGATGACCTCGTCGGTGTATCCGAAGAAGCTCAAGAGGTACTCCGCGAGCTTCTTGATGTCCTCGTCCGACATGCCCTTCTTGCCGAGCGTGTTCCGTAGAGCCAGGACGACATCATCCATGCTGACGACGGTCACGCCTTTCCCCCGGCACCGAATCGCAATCCCGGTAAATACATATGCCGTAGCGCTTGGCTGGGGCCGTCACGAACCGGACAGCGGATGGCCGCCGACATGCCTACTCGTGTTCCTCTTCCTCGGGCCAAAGCCTCTGATAGACGAGGATCTCGACGACGATCGCCACGCCCTCAAAGATGATCGCGGCGATGGTACCGACCTCCCCGCTGATCGACCAGGTTAGCTGCAGACCGCCGAAGACGTCAATCGCGACCGAGAGAATGGCGTACCAGTATCTCGCGTAGTACTGGCGGGCCCAGTCGCCGAAGCTCCTGGACCTTCTAGTCTGTTCCTTCTCCCAGTCATCCTCGGACTCTCGGGCCGCGCGCCCCGATTCGCTCTCAACGATCCGACGTTTCTTAGCCATGTCGCTCAGCGGAAGTGGCACGCCACGTAGTGCTCGCCGCCCTTGTTGACCAGCGGAGGCTCGACCTCTTCGCAGATCGCCTCGCGGTACCGGCAGCGTGTGTGGAATCTGCATCCCGGCGGCGGCCTGGCGGGCGAGGGCACGTCGCCGCTCAGGATGATAGCCTCCCTATGATAGGTCGGGTCAGGAACCGGAATCGCCGAGAGCAACGCCTCGGTGTAAGGGTGCAGCGGCTTGGCGAACAGTTCCTCCTTCTTCGCCGATTCCATCACCTTGCCCAGGTACATGACGCTGACTCGATCGCACATGTGACGGATCGTGCTCAGGTCATGGGAGATGAATAGGTAGGTCAGGTTGAACTCTCTCTGCAGGTCATCGAGCATATTCAGGATCTGCGACTGGACCGAGACGTCGAGCGCCGACGTGGGTTCGTCGAGCACCACCAGGTCAGGGTTGAGCGCGAGCGCCCTCGCCACCCCGATCCTCTGCCTCTGCCCTCCGCTGAACTCGTGCGGATAGCGGTAGAGGTGGTCCGCGTTCAGGCCGACCTTGACCAGCAGCGACTCGGAGCGGGTGATGAGGTCCTCCCTGGCCGACACGCCGTGGACCGTCAGCGGCTCCGCGATGACATCCTTAATCAGCATCCTCGGGTTGAGCGAGGAATACGGGTCCTGGAACACGACCTGCATTTCGCGGCGGAGACGGCGCATGTCCTCGTCGTTCTTGCGGTTGAGCGCGTACTCGTCACGTATCTCCTCGAGCCGCTCGATCTTCGGCAGGTGCTTCTTCTTCTTGGCCGGGTGCTGCGCATGAAGCTGCTTCTCCTCCTCCTCGAGCTTGAGAAGCTCGGCCCGGACCTCGGGCGGCATCTTGTAGTAGACGAACCCGTCCGTCGGCGGGGTGAGTTGGAGCAGGCAGCGCCCGCACGTGGTCTTACCGCAGCCACTCTCTCCCACGAGGCCGAGGGTCTCGCCGCGGTGGATCGCGAGGTCGATGCCGTCGATGGCTCTGACCGCCCCGACGCTCTTCTTGATCAGGCCGCCGCGGATCGGATAGTACTTCATCAGGCCCCTGGCCTCGATCAGCACCCCGTCCTCTATGTTGCCACCCCCTGGTACAGATGACAGGCGGTGAAGTGGCCCTTGTGTATCTCCTGCATCGGAGGCTTCTCCTTCTTGCACACGGCCATCGCGTACGGGCATCTGGGGTGGAAACGGCATCCGGGCGGCGGGTTGAGGAGGTTGGGCACGGTGCCCTCGATGGTCTCGAGCCGTTCGACGTCCTGGTGCACCTTCGGCAGCAGGTTCATCAGGCCTTGGGTGTAGGGATGGAGGGGGTCCTTGAAGATGTCCGTGGTCACTCCGACCTCGGCCATCGTGCCGGCGTACATCACGCCGACTCGATCGCACGTCTCCGCGACCACTCCTAGGTTATGGGTGATGAGCAGGATGGAGGTGCCGGTCTCGGTCTGAAGGTCGCGCATGAGCTTGAGTATCTGCGCCTGGACGGTGACGTCCAGGGCCGTCGTCGGCTCGTCGGCTATGAGGAGCCTTGGCTTGCATGCGAGCGCCATCGCGATCATCACGCGCTGTTGCATCCCTCCCGAGAGCTCATGAGGGTAGGACTTGACCACGTTCGCCGGGTCGGGGATGCGTACGAGCCGGAGCATCCTCTCCGCCCTCGTCTTCGCCTCGATCTTCGCGAACTTCATGTAATGGTTCCAGATGGGGATCTTGGCGGTCCAGCGCAGGTAGCGGGACTTGGGGTTCTCGGCCATCTTCACGAAGTACCTGCGATTCCGCTTGATCCTGTACCTCTCCCAATGCCGGAACGGCTCGCTCTTGAAGCTGCCGCCGCACTGCGGGCAACGGTCCAAATCCTCCGCCATCTGGGCGCCGCAATTGTCGCACCTGTACTCTCCCTTGGCCCCCTTGGTCAGGCCGACGCGGTGATATGAATCAATCTCGGCGAGCCTCTCATCCATGTTCCTCAGGATGGCCTTGGCGAGGTCCGCCCTCTCGTGGAGCAGGAGCACCTCGGATATCTGCGCCCCCGCGGGAAACACCGGGTTCAGGGCGCTCATCGGCTCCTGGAATATCATTGAGACCGCCTTGCCGCGGAACTCTTGGAGGTGGATCTTGTCGTAAACGAGGACATCGCAGGTGCCGCACTTGGCGTCGACCTCGGTCTTGAGCTTCGCCACGTCGGGGTGGTCCTTGCCGAGGCGCTTCTCCGCCTCCTCGAACTCGTTGAGCTTTCCCACCACGTCCTCGGCCGGCATGAAGAGTATCTTTCCGCTCTCGATCTTCCCCGGTGGCGAGGCTATCAGCCTGAGCACGGAGTTCGCCGTGACCGTCTTGCCGCATCCGCTCTCGCCCACGAGGCCGAAGGTCTCCCCCTTCGATATCCAGATGCTCACTCCGTCAAGGGCCTTGACGACGCCGGACTTGGTGTAGAAGTTCACGTATAGGTCCCTGATCTCCAGTATCCTCTGGTTCTCGTCCAGCGTAGTCACCTTCTCGTCCGCGGGTCCAGTATGTCTCTCAGGGCATCGCCCAGAAGCGAGAACCCCATCGTGAATATGAGGATGAACATGCCAGGCAGTGCCCATGTCCACCAGGCGCTATAGTACACTCCCTTGTACAGAGTCACCACGGGCGGCATCCAGAGTTGGCCGTCCGAAACCATGCGGCCCCACTCCGCGTATCCGCTCTCCACGCCGAAGCCGATGAACGACAGGCCCGCCGCAACCAGACAGACCGCGCCAAGGTCGAGAGTGATACTCACCACTAGCGGGGAGAGCGAGTTGGGGACGATGTGCCGGAACAGGATTCTGCTTTTCTTCGCCCCGATCGAGCGCGCCGCCTCTACGTAAGTGCTCTCTCTCACGGTGAGCACCTGACCACGTATCAGCCTGGCGTACGCAGGCCACCACACGATGATCAGTGCCAGCATGATGTTCTCTAGGCTCCTGGTCAGCACGGCAGTGATCGCCATTGCCAGGATCAGCGCGGGCAATGAAAGGAAGACATCAGTGATCCTCATCAGCAGCTCGTCTATCTTGCCGCCGTAGAATCCAGCCACCGCACCCAAAACGATACCTATTATCGCTGACGTGCCCACGACGAATATGGAAGTGATGAGAGTGGTGCGCGCTCCCCAAACCAGCCCGTAATACATGTCGATGCCATTGTTGCTTGTCCCGAGAATGTGCCCTTCGGCGCCAGGAGGGATGGGACTGGCCCAGTTCCAGTCGCGGGGTATGAGCAGCGGGTCAGTGTGCGGCGCGGGTGGCGCGAGGAATGGGGCTAGGATGGCCAATGTGACCATCGCTATCACCATTACCAGCCCGGCCATCGCCGTGTAGTTCGTTCTTATCAGGTACCACGACTTCCGCCACTCTCTGAACCTCGGCCTTAGCTCTGCCAACCAGGCATCGAGGATTCCCGTCGCTCCTTTGGTGGTGCTTCCCGTCGCCATCTGATCACTCCAGACGGACGCGCGGGTCCAGGTAGGCGTACATCACGTCGACGACCAAGTTCACTAAGACGTAGATTATGGCCGTTATCAGGACGAAACCGAGAATCGCGGGTATGTCCTGACCTGCTATCGCTTGCGTGGAATAGCGGCCGAGGCCCGGCCAGTTGAAGATGCTTTCCGTAAGCACCGCTCCACCGAGGAGGCCTCCGAACGCCAGGCCGATGACGGTCGTCGTAGGTATCATCGCGTTTTTTCTTGCGTGCTTCCTCGTGACCGTCTTCTCCGGCAGACCCTTCGCCCTAGCCGTCTTGACGTAGTCTAGGCCGAGGACCTCGAGCATGCTGTTCCTCATGATCCTGGTGATCACCGCGATCGAGCTGAACGCGAGCGTGATCGCCGGAAGGACGAGATGCCACACGGCGTCCCCGAACATCTGGAGGTTGCCCACGTAGAGCGAGTCCACTAGGATGAACCCGGTTATGCGAGGCACACCTCCTTTTGCGAATATGAACGAATCGCTGAGCCGGTCGCCCTGAGGGAATATGTGCCAGCTGAAGCTGAAGAGATATAAGAGTATCAGGCCCAGAACGAATATGGGGATCGACACTCCGATGAGCGAGACGACCCTGGTCGTATGGTCGAATACCTTGTTCCTGCGAACGGCGGAGGCCGTGCCTAAAGCAATACCGATAATCACAGCGATGATTATCGCTACCACTGTTAATTCGAAAGTAGCTGGAAAGAATTGAGAAATGGCTTTAGTGACAGGTTCACCGACCGAAGTCGACCATCCCCAGTCACCCGATATTATCCCGTTGAGCCAATAGAAGTACTGCTGCACCGGCGGGTCATTGAAGTGGTATTTCTCATAGACCTGCTGGATCTGCTGCGGCGTCATCTTGGAGTTGATGTAGGCCGCGGCAGGATCGCCGGTCATGCGGGTGAGGGCAAAGACGATCACCGTGACGCCAATCAGCACGGGGATGAGCAGCAGGAGCCTTCTGATGATGAATTGATACATCTTCATCTTGCACTAGCCTCCTTTGACCAAGACCGGGGCATTTGCCTACCCGCCTCTGAATAGGGTGCTTCAATGCAGTGCCGCTAAATAAATCATAGCAGCATCTGGTGCACTGTTTCCTGATGTATTCCGAACATGGAACCACTATATAAGCAATGCTGGCGGCACGCCTTCGCACCTGAACGAATCGAAAGCGCTCGACCCGCCCCCCGATCACGATTCGATGAGTCAGGTTGATCCGCAAGCAGGTTCGCTAGATTGACGAAAGAAATGGATAAAAGAAAAAGGTTTGATGTGGGGTTTCAATCCTTGGCGATGAAGCTATCCAACACGGTCGTTTTCTGCACCGATGCGGTGGGTGGTAGGACCGTCGACCTCAGCAAGTTTGCCGCTTTGGTCAGGTTGAACTCATACACCGGGACTTCAGGTGGCGCGACGTAGCCGAACAGGCCCTTCGGAATCGGTCCGTTGGGTTGGATTGCGGTGCCCTTGAGAGTCTGGTTGTTGAATGTGTTGAAGTCAAAGGCGTAGTTGAATGCCTGTCTGACCTTCACATCGGCGAAGAAGTTCGACGGTATGTCGTTCAGGGTCGGGTTGAGACCGGTCGTGTTGATGTCCTGGTTCAGGCCCATGAAGTTCACGTTGAGCGACGAGGAGTTCGTCATCACGACGTTTCCGGAGGTAACATCCGGGTACAGCGACTCCTGTATCGTGCGCGGGATGATCGCGGCATCCACATCGCCGAGTTTGAGGGCGCTGAGTCTCGCGTTGTCCGTGGCGTACTGCTTCAGCAGGATGTTCTTGATCTTTGCCGGGCCCGCCCAGTAATCGTCATAGCGCGTCAGCGATATGAACTGGTTGGCCTGGAACTCCTGGAACTTGTACGGTCCGGTACCGATCGGGTTGGTGTTGACCCAGGTGAACGCGGTCTGCGAGTACGGCTTGTTGCTCGAGTGCGCTAGGGTGTTGGTCAACGAGACGATCGACACGGAGTTGAACGCCAGCCTTGAGATGAACGCTGGGTCCTTCTGTGTCAGGTTGAACTGGACCGTCGTATCGTTCTTGGCCCAGACTGCACCCTGGATTGCCGACATCGGTACGCCGCTGGTCGCGGTGATGTTGCCGCCCGCGCCAAACACTCCTGCCGGGTTCTTCGTCGCGTTGTAGTAATCCGGGATCATGACCTCACCGATGATCCAAGCAGGACCATGCGGGTCGTTTAGGCGCAGCTCCCTTGCGACGCTGAACACAACATCGGCGGCGGTGAAGGCGCTCCCGTCCTGGAACGTCACGCCCGGCCTAATGTGGAACGTGTAGTTCAGGCCGCTCGCGTTGATGCCGCCGTTCGCTAGGGTCGGGACCTCAGTGCAGAGCACCGGGGTGAACTCGTCAGTGTGCGAGCCGTTGTAGAAGATCAGCGTCTCCATGACGTTCTGTAGGACCTCTCCGCCCGCTGTCTCGTAGTCCTGGGCCGGGTCGAGGTACTGCGGATTGCCGCTAATCTCGCCCATCGTGAACGTGTCGGGGGTGGTCGAGCTCGCTGTCTTGTTCAGCAGGTAGTAGATCAGGTTCGAGTACAACGGGTTGAACGCGAATCCGCTGACCCAGCTCCTCATGCATGTGAGGACCGATCCCTGAGAGAGCCAGATATAGATGGCCTCCTTCTGGGCGGCGAGGCTCACGTTCTTGAGCTCATTGGCACGCGTCACCGGGTTGACATCCGATCCAGCCTGTTGGACCAATGCGTCCAACGTTGCGTTGTGGTAGCCTATCGTCTGCGGGAAGGTTCCTCCAGAGAGCAGGAAGGGTACGGTGTAATCGTTCGGGTCAGCATAGTCAGGTGCCCATCCCAGCCAGTAGGCGGGCATTGCACCGGATTGCTGCTTCTGCAGGTAAACCGACCATTCAAGCCCCGTCACGGTGATAACGATCTTGCCGGGGTTGAGCTTCTCCAGGTTTGTCTTCATTAGCGTAGCCGCTGTCTGTCTCGCAGAGTTGCCAGTGTTGTAGTAGATCTCCATCTTGAAGCCACGGTCCAACCAGTTTGTCGGCTTCGTCGGTGTGGGGGTTGTGCTGGTCAGCAAGACCGCCGCGACCGCTGCGATGATGACGACGACTACGACCACAATCGCAATCAACATCGTCCTACCGCTGCGGGCAGCCTTAGCGCCAGCGCTTGAACTGCCTTCCATTTCACTTTCCTCCTTCTATCCCTGAGATGAAAGACATCCAGGGAAGTTGAAAGAATAACAATTTATCACTATAAAAAGGATTCTCCACACCGCGGCTCGATTTTCGCACCGTCCAGATATCCAAATCCCGAGCCCGTCTTCACCACCGCGGAACGACCATCCCGATATACTGACATGCCCTATCCTGCCACGGCCCGAAGTATCGTACCTCCTGCCAAGAGAGACCTTCGCGGGACGTGCCTCTGCCTCTTTCGTGGGTCATATTCTTGACGACGACGCCGGAGCCGGGACGACGGACCTGGCGAGGACCGTTCCCTTGAGAGCTCTCGCCTCGCCCCTTCCTGAGCCCGTCTTCCGGGTTGGTTCCGTCTGCATCATGGCCCGAATCCGCTCAAGGAGACCACAGAACGACCCCGGGAGGGTTCAGATCATAGATCAACTTCCTCGCCCAGGCGAGCTTGCGCCTCTTCCTCTCCAGGTCCTTCCCTCCGACCGGATTCGGGTTCCTGAAATCGAAGCCAAGGAGGTTCACCTTCCTCGCCCCGAAATGCCTCGCCAGCTCGACCGCCCTGTCCCCGTCCGTGAACCCGCCGAAGTTCGATAGATGACCGTGAGGCCGTACCTGGGTGGTCGGGACTATTGGGCCGAGCAGCCTCGGAACCACCTCTTTAATCCGTTCCAGATTGTCCCCGTGGGCCAGTACTACCATCACCGCGCCGCTCTCGTTGGCGAGATGCTGCGGCTCCACATCCCCGTCGAGGTCCGTTACGATGATATCCGGCCAGATGCGCCTTGCCATAAGCCTTCCGGTCGCGCCGTCGGCGACGAGGAGCGTGCCGCGGGGAGAGAATGTCTGAAGGTCCTCGTCGAGATTGGGGCCGTCGCCACACACCGTCGCCTCCGTCCCGATTATCGAGCCGAGGCGCGCCTCATCCAGTAGCTTCTTGCCTTCGACCAGCGAATCCAGAATGGATGCCGATGCGTCGTCCTTCTCCGCCGAGAACCCGAACTCCTTGGCTATCTGGCCGTAGATCGGTTCCCAATCAGAGTAGCGCATGCGCCACCTAGTCCGGCGTCTCGAGGGCCTCTGGGGCCTCGACCTCGGACGCGGAACCGGCCGCCTGCCTCCTTAGGGTGAGGTTCAGCAGCCCTCCGAAGGCCGCCAGGAGGAAACCGGTCAGTATCTCCAGGAAGATGAAGACCTCATTGTAGTGGTGGAAGTTCAGGAAGTACATCGTGGCGTCTATGGCCCCCTGCCCGATGAACGCGATGGCCAGGACCGAGAGCGTCAGCACTATGTAGCTCCAGTGGACCTTCCCGGTGTGGAAGTACTGGCTCACAAGTTTGCCAGCGGTGTACGACACGACGGCGAACATCCACATCCATAGCGCAGCCCCCATGAAGAGGAGCATCTGGAGCGTGAGGTCGTCCGCTGTCGCGCTCCTCGCCGCATCGATGCCGTTCGTTATCCCTCCGATCACCAGGATGACCGACAGCACTCCGAACGGGATCATCAGCGAGCCGGAGCGCACCGCTCGGGCCGCCCGGACGAATCCGTTGCTCACCTTCTCTCCGACCCTGTAGGCGTAGAATATCAGGTACAGGCCGATGACGATGGCGATCACTCCCAGCCCCATCTCCGATATAATGCCGAAGTTGGGCGTCGCCATGTACTGTAGTATCTTCGGGAACACGGTGAAGAGTCCCAGGACCAGGAACACGAGGCCGATCGGCGGCAGGACGCGCCTCCTGATCTTGTCGTCCTTCATCATCTTCGTGATGATGTAGTAGGTGCCCTCGACCGTCGGCGCCTGCTTGACGAAGACCCGCCTCACCGAGTCGACCTTCACCCTCGACGAGACCATAGGGAAGATGTATTCGTCCTCCGCGCCGTCGCTGACGAGGACGACCCGATCTGGCTTGACCATCTCGAGAACGTTCTCGAGCTGCGTCGCGAGGGCGAGGTCGCTCTCGTAGCCGACCTTGACGTCCCCGCAGATCGTCGCGATCTCCGCGTCGACGCCCTTCTTGACCATCTCCTCGTAGATGCTGATGGCTGCGAGTATGGTGTTGATGTCTGAGTCCTCTGGATCCTTCACGCCAAGGGCCAGCGCCGCGTCCATGTTCTCCTGTCTTCCGATGAACGGGCTGTTCAGTCCGGCCTTGGACCCGAAGTCGTCGTCCCTATCAACGCTGAGGACCAGTACCTTCATCGCAACTCTATCCAGAATCACCTTATTTTTATCTTTTCACGGAATTCGCGTTGGGGCCCTTCGTGATCGGCGCTATGGCCCCGGGCTCTAGCGGTCCGAGCGAAAAGGGCTCGGTGGGATGGAAATCTAGGTGTCGCCGCTTGCCACTGAGGAACAAGCATTATTATCGAGCATGGGAGTTCTTAGCCTTTGGATGGAGAGGAAATCAGGGTTCAAGGAGTGCCCCAGGTGCGGACTCAGGAACAAGCTCGCCGCGGTGCAGTGCGACTTCTGCGGCTGGGAGTTCCACGAGGCCTCCGAGGAGTGGAGCGCCCACGTCAAGGCCTTGGACCGTCTCAGTCATGATGTCGACTCGGTCGTGCTCGACGACGAGCTCTCGAAGAAGATCGAATCGACTATCGTAAGAGGATCCAGGGAGGCACCGCCGCCCTCGCCCAAGCCATTGATGACGGTCGAGGAGATAACCTCAATCGAGAAGGACGCGGAGCTCCGGTCCGAGGGAAGGAAGTGGTCCGCGGAGCACAGGCCCCAGGCCGAGATGGCCCCGACCGAGATCCATGAGGTCAAGGCCTTCGTCGATGCGATGATTGGAGGGCCGCTGCCCGAACCGACGCCGGCGCCATTGAGGGCCGAGCCTCCGGTGGCGGTAGCCGAGAGCCCGGCGAGCGAGCTCCTCTCCGACCAGCTGATCGAGGCAAAGGCCGAACGGGCCGTTGCACTCTCCCTGCGCGACGGACTCGGAATGCCCCTGGGACTGATGGGGGGCGGAGTGGTTGTCTACGCCATCGCGCTCACCGCGTACTCCAATGCGGCGGTGGGGATATACCTGGGCTGGGGGATAGCGATCTTCGGCGCGCTCGTCTTCACCATCGGCATCAACTGGTTCTACACTAGAAGGGCGAGGACAAGGCAGAGAGATGAGCCGATGATTGGTGGAGAACACGCCGTCTCGAACGAGGTCGTCATCTGCGCATCGTGCAGAGAGCTGGTGAACGAGAGTCTCGATTCCTGTCCAAGTTGCGGCGCGCGAATGCAGTAGACTGGAGGAAGGAAATGAGGATCGTCTGGCATGGCCATTCCTGCTTCGAGATCGAGGGACGCTCGACCGTGGTGGTGGACCCCCACGATGGCAAGTCTCTCGGGATCAAGGCGCCGGCCGTCAGGGCGGACATCGTCCTCATCTCCCACGAACACTTCGACCACAACTGCGCGAGGGTGATCCGCGGGGATTTCGCCACGATCAAGGACCCGGGCAAGAGGGAGCTGAAAGGTGTGCGGGTGCTCGGTCTTCCGGCATTCCACGACACCGATGAGGGCGAGAAGCGCGGGAAGGTCACAATCTTCAGGTTCGAGATGGACGGGTTCACCTTCTGCCATTGCGGGGACCTCGGCCACGAGCTCAGCGACCAGCAGGTCCAGGCGCTCGGAGATGTCGACATCCTCTTCGTACCGGTCGGCGGGGTGTTCACCCTCGACGGAGCGGGCGCCCGGCGCCTTGTCGACAAGGTCGGACCGAAGGTGGCAGTCCCGATGCACTTCCGCTACGGCGGCCTTTCGCTATCGATCCAGACCGCCGACGGCTTCCTCGAAGGATTGCCAGAGAAGAGGATTCTGAGGGTCGGAAACGAGGTCGAGGTGCAGCCCGAGGATCTGCCCATCGAGACAGAATTCTGGGTCTTCTCGCCGTGAGTTCGACCCGATGCCTAGATCAGACCGAGGGCGTCCTCGGCCCTTCCGAGCTCGATCGGGGTGCTCCTGTAGCCTACGACCCCACCCTTCGAGTTCGCGACCATGCATGCGCCGACCAGCGGCGCGCCGTAGTTGAGGGTGCCGATCGCCGCCGGAACACGGAAGATGTTGCGGATCATCTCCATCTCCTCAGGCGCCGTTGAGGGGTGGCACAGAGCACCCCTGTTCGTGACGATGCACGCCGAACCGACCGTCTTGTGGTCCGCTATTGTTCCCTGGCCGACCTTGACCTGAAGCGTCTCGGCGATCGCCTGCAGCGCCTTGGGCCCGAGGTCCGGGTTCGCCAGCGCTCCCTCGTCGTTCACCAGGATGTTGTTCCCCGAGGCGTTGACCTTGTCGTGTATCCGGTAGACCGGCAGAAAGCGGGAAAGGGATTCGACCTCGGTGTTTGTGGCCATGTTCGTGACCACACCTCCGTATGAGTTGAGCGATAACAGCGTGCCGATCAGGTTCGTTCCGCCGAGGGTGCACCTCTCGACCTGCACTCCGAGCGCCTCCTCGAGGTCCTCGATGAGCGCCTGAGGTGCATCTCGAGGTACGAAGGCGTACTCCTCGTTCGCTGCACAGTGCACTCCCAGGTAGGGGTTGCCGAGGTATTGCGAGAGGCGCAACATGAGCTACGCCCGCTCACTCTTCCGGCAAGGAGACCTCGACCAGTCCGTCCTCGAACTTGACCGCCTTCACCCTGACCCGAACGGGAGGCTTCTTGATGCCCCTGGCCCAGACCAGCTCATTGACCTTCTGGTCTATCCAGACGTCCTCCGGTTTGGCCTTCAGATGCTTCGATATGTAGTCGCGGATCTCGATCATCGCCTTCTTCGACTTCTTGGAGCGGGGGGACGCCTTCGTGGTCAGGAGGGGGATGGTGATGATCTGCTCTTCGTTCTTCTCTTCATCGGCCATGCGATCACTCCTTCAGCTTGTTCTGGCGCCAGGTGCGGCGGTGCGGATGGCGGGTGAAGGTGCGGTTCGTCCTCATCATCACCCATGCCGGCACCCTGCGGTTCTGCTTCTCCTTGTGCAGGAGTCGCGTCTTCATCGCCGTGGGCTTGTTCCTCGTCATGAAAATCACTTCCTCTCTATCGTGATCTCTCTTTTCTGGGGCGCTACTTTGCGGAGGATGGCTTTGAGCGTGTTGTCATCCACCTGCTGGTTTATCTTGCCAGCCTGGACGAGCGCTATTAGCTGGTCCTCGACCGAACGGGCGACGTCTGGGTAGGCCATCTTCAACGTGGCCAACCGGTCTCTCGCTTCGGGCGTGAGAATCTGGCGCATGATCGCCTGCTTCTGTTGGTCGATCTCGCGCTGGCGTTCCGCTGCCATGGCCTGCTGCTCCTGTTGGCGCTGCAGGTCTGACATGCGTCGCCGCCTGAGTTCTTCCAGCTCGATGTCCTCCGCCATGCCCCTCACTTCTTCTCCGGGACCGCGATCTCCATCGCCAGGCCATCGAGCATCTTCTGCCCCTTGGCGGTGATGACGCGTCCCTTGTTCTTGCTCTTGGCGACTAGCCCACTGGCCTCTAGCTGCATTATGGCCTTTCGGGCGATATTGCGCGACCCCTTGACCGCCCTGTTCGGCTTGGAGCCACGGTCGGCGAAGCCGCCATACTCCTCGGCGAGGCGCGAGGTCCCGATCGGCCCGAGCATGTAGACCTTTCTCAGGATCGATGCCGCCCTAGTGTACCACCAGTCCTTCTGGACCGGGGCCTTTTCAGTGTGTCTTCCAGTACGCACGAACTCCGCCCACTCTGGCGGCTTGATCGTGTCAATCTCTCGCAGCTTCGCTGAAGTCATCGCTATCAGCTTCTCCGCGGGAACGTCGTATGCAGTAACCATTCTTACCTACCTCTGATTGAGCGTAACTCTCTCAATCGTCGGACGACTCAGGCCGCCTAACTAGGTTCCATTATTTATGTGTTGCGCACTCGAGCCGACCCCGCTGGCGGGGTGGGGTGGACGTACCCGTGCGAGCGTCATTCTAGGTTGGGGACACGAAGAGCAAACGCAGGGCGGGATTAAATACCACCGGCAGAATCTCAGGTATCGTGAGGACGATAGTCGGCATATCGGGCTCGTCTGGCGTGGTGTACGGAGTCCGCCTCCTGAAGGCGCTGCCGTCCAAGAAGGTCCTGATCATCTCGCCGATAGCGGAGAAGATTCTCGAGCTCGAGGCGGGCATCGACGCGAATGCCGTCAGGGCCCTGGCCGATGAAACGTATCAGGACTCGGACCTTTTCTCGCCCACCTCGTCCGGATCGAACCTCTTCGACGCAATGGTCGTATGCCCTTGCTCCGAGAGCACCGTGGCGAAGATTGCCTGTGGCATTGCCGACACGCTGATCACTAGGACGGCTGCGGTGGCGCTGAAAGAAGGACGCAAGTTGATACTCGTTCCCAGAGAGACGCCGCTCAGCGCGATTATGCTCGAAAACGAACTCAAGCTCGCCAGGCTTGGGGTCACGA
>JAJRAL010000108.1 GCA_028679935.1 Methanomassiliicoccales archaeon
CCCCGTTCATCAGGGACCTGATCGACAAGGGCGGCCTGATGGCCAAGATCAAGGAGGAGAAGAGATGTTCAAAGTAGCGGTGCTGCCAGGTGACGGCATCGGTCCCGAGGTCGTGAACGAGGGACTGAAGGTCCTGAAGGCGGTTAGCGAGACGAGCGACCTCAGGCTCGACCTCAAGGAGCTGGAGATCAACTCCGAGCGGTACCTTCGGACCGGTAAGCTAGTCACGGACGAGGATATCGAGGAGCTGCGCAAGTTCGACGTGATATTCCTCGGCGCGATCGGCGATGACAGGATCCAGCCAGGCATCCTGGAGAAGGGTATCCTGCTCAAGCTTCGCTTCACCTTCGACGAGTACGTGAACCACCGCCCGGCGCAGCTCTGGAGGCCGTTCGGCCGGCTGAAGAGGGACGTCGACTTCAAGATCGATGTCTACCGTGAGAACACCGAGGATTTCTACATCGGCGCGGGAGGAAGGTTCAACGGGGGCGCAGGCAGCGTCACGATCGACATCGAGCGCGAACTCTACGACCTGAGCATCGACCTGGAGGGCACGGCGAGCAACACCGACGACTACGCCTTCGAGATCGGGATAATGTCGAGGAAGAACATCGAGAGGTTCGCCGATTATGTGATCGCCGAGGCGAAGAAGATCGGAGAGAAGAAGGTCACCGTCGTCGACAAGGCGAACGTGCTGAGCAACATCTACAGCATGTGGCGCGAGGTCTGGAACGAGAAGACGAAGCAGGCAGGGATGGAGGTGCAGTACATGTTCGTCGACGCCATGTCGATGGCCCTCGTGAAGAACCCTGACAAGTTCCGGATCGTAGCGACGCCGAACATGTTCGGCGACATACTCACCGACCTGCTCGCAGAGATTACTGGAGGACTTGGCCTTGCTCCAGGCGGCAACATCAATCCGAGCGGACTGAGCATGTTCGAGCCGGTCCATGGCTCCGCCCCGAAGTACAAGGGAAAGAACACGATTAATCCGGCGGCGACGATCCTCGCAGCGAAGATGATGCTCGACAACCTAGGCAGGAGGGACCTGGGTCAACGGATCGAGAGCGCCGTCTCGAGAACGTTCGCGAAGGGCATCTGCACCCAAGATCTTGGCGGGAAAGCGAAGACCAGCGAGTTCGGGGACGCGGTTGTCGGGGAGATTAGGAATGTGTGAGGGCGCAAGCCCCTATCTCCAATTCCACGCCGCTTAGGAGAAGTCCACTCTGAGGCTCATCTCGCGGGGCAGGTACATCGGTCGGTTAGGCATGCCCGAGGTCTCTGACAAGACCTTGTCGATCAATTGACCCAGGCTCATCTCGACGTTCTTGTTCTGGGCCCGGTCGTAGACGCTGAGCTTTTCGGAGTTGAGCTCCTTGTCACCGACAACCACGACGTACGCGACCCAGTCCTGCTTCGCTTGGCGCACCTTCTTCCCGACCGTCTCGCCCCGGTCGTCCACTCCGACCCTTATCATCGAGGCCTGAACCTTGTTCGCCAGCTCCTTCGTTCTCGCCACGTGCTGGTCCGCCACGCTCAGGAACCTGACCTGCTCCGGGTTGAGCCAAACAGGCAGTGTGCCGATCCTACCCGCCGACTCGGCCTGGACGGCCGTGTCTAGCAGGGTGTAGATGTACCGCTCCAGGGTCCCGATGACCGCGGTGTGGAGGATCACCGGGTACACCTTCTTCCCGTTCTCGTCGGTGAACGTGATCCCGAACCTTCTCGCGTTGCCGATGTCGATCTGGACCGTTCCAATCTCCCTCGCCCGCTTCATATCGTCGAGGATGTGATATTCGATGTTGACCGTCCAGTAGTAGTTGATGCCCTCGGGGTAGAAGTGCAACAGCGCCGGCTTGTCGTGCGCCTTGACGATGCGCATCAGCATGTCCTTGTGCTGCCGGTACGCCTCCTTCGAGGAGAAGTTGACGAGCATCTCATAGTCGCGTCCGAGCTTCTCCGCCTCCTCGTAGATCCTCGCGTCGAGGTTCTCGAACCACGTCTCCGACTGCGGGATGTCCTTGCAGATCACATGGAGATCCGGCATGTTCATGCGCCTGGTGCGGAAGCATAGCATCGTTTCGCCGGACTGCTCCAGGCGGTAGGCGTCGGCCACTTCGAACGCGCCGTAGGGGAGCTGCTTGTACGAGATGTTCCAGTTGCGCATCATCGCGAACTGCTGGTGGCAGGCCGCGTAGCGCATGATGAAATCCCTCTTCTCGCCGGGGATCATGTAGAGTCTATCGCCGAAGAGGGCGGCATGCTCCTTCACCGGGCCCTCATCCAGAGAGAACATGTTGGTGCCTTTGACCGTGTAGACCGGAAGGCCGATGCCGTTCACGACCTTGCTCGAGTAGTCCGAGACGAGGTCCATGATGAGCGCCCCTTCCGGGGTGAAGCACATGTGCCCCACATCGCTCATCGACTCCCATTGTATGCCGAACTTCTTGCAGAGGCGGAGGTACTTGACCTCGCCGAACAACGGTGCCTCCTCCTTGAGGGCCTCCTTGTGCATCATTA
>JAJRAL010000205.1 GCA_028679935.1 Methanomassiliicoccales archaeon
GAGCACTTGACGCACCGGTAGATCTTCGTCTCCGGTTCATCGGCGGCTCGTGTCTGCCGGAGGACCCAAAACGCCTCGTTGTGACCGCACTTGGGGCACTCGATGGTGGTCCTCGGCAGCGTCGGGGCGGCGCTCTCGACGATGAGCATCTCCTTCACTTTCTGCTGTGTGGTGAAGGTCTGCTTCTCGCCGGACGTCGACTTCTCTTGCCCGCACTTGCCGCACTTGAAAACGCCGTTCTGAGGAAACATCAATGATTTGCAGCTCGGACAGAACATTTCGGAATCGCCTGAACCCGTGGAAAAAACTAATCGTATAAAAAGGCTTCGACCAAACCGGTAGGCTCCCCCGTGCGCGGCGCTGGCGGACTAGATGTATTGATAGTCGTTGCCTTCAGTGGCGTCGGCGTCCTTCGGCGCGGACCTCGCCTTTGGTTTCATCCCTGACCTAGCTACCAGTCCCGCCGCTGGGCTCCTCTTCGTCCTCTTCTCGAGCTGCTTCTGCTGCCGTTCCATCGCCTTGACGCGGTCGTTGATCGCCCTTCGGCTGCGGGCGTCCTCGTCCGTTGTCTCGAGCGCCTGCCGGCGCGTCGTCCGGATGGGAAGATCATCCTCACCCCCGTCGATCTCGGCCGCTCCCTCGAGCGACTGCATGCTCTCGAAGCCCGCCTCCTCGACCTGCGCCCTCGGCGTCCTGCGTAGGGCCCGGCTCTTGAGCGGGGCGCGGTCCGGCTCCATGTCACGGCCGACCATGATGTTCGTGCGGTTCCCGCTATGATCCGAGACCCACTCAAGCTCGCGGCGGGTCTGCTGCGCCATGACGCCGCCGATGTAAGCGAAGGCAAGGGTGACGATGTACGTGTTGATGCTGAGCAGCGTTACCGACATGACCGCCCCCATGAACGACTTGATGTAGAGCAGGGCGAAGGTGAGGTATGGACTGACGACCGAGGCGTCCGTCGACGCGCTGCTCAGCGCCGTCCTGGGGTCGATGTTGATCCCGCCGATCACGCTCGGCAACACCCCGGTGTCGAAGCAGAGCAAGATTACGAAGATGAACGCGACGGGGATCAGCGCGGCGAGCACCGCGCGCCACGGCGAACCCGCCCTCCTTCCGCCGACGTACCCGGCGATCATCTGCCCGAAGATGGGGAGCCACCAGAGCAGGATCGTGAGGACGGTGGTGTACTTCACGGCGCCCCAGAAGCTGTAGGCCTTGCTCGTGCCCTTGAACCGCTTCAACTCCTCGTCCTCTCCCAGGTCCGAGAGGCGGTAGACGCCGCTCTTCAACAGGGAGGTCGTCGACTCGTCATCCCTGTCCCCTCTTCGAAACAGCACACCCATCCCTTTTCGGTCGGACGAACGTCCGACAGAGTTCGCTATGCCTCTCCAGAGTATAAAGACTTTCTTCCTGGCGCGCTACCCAGATGCGAGCTCGAGTCAACTCTAGCGCGGATAGTAGCCGATCAGCCCATACCGGCGGAGGGCGTCCCTCGTGCTCTCCGGAGTGACGGCCTTGGGCCTCGTTTGGTGTTCCAGGATATCATCGATGGGAGTGTTCAGGAACTTGGCCAGCAGTTTCAGCCTGTCGACCGGGAAGGGCTGGTAGCCGAGGAGTATCTGCCTTATCGACCATCCCGGGTGAACCCTCGAACGATAGCCGAGTTCCCTGCCAAGCTTGTTGATCGACCCCGCTTTCTCAATACCCTCTTTGATGAGCATCACGCGATAGCCGGAGGTTAGCCAGACCTTCTGAGGGTCGAACTCGGGCTTCCCGAACACGAATCTCACCATGCCATTGTCTGACACGCCCTCCCCATTAGGCCGGGCCGATTATCAACCTTTCGACATGTACCGAACTTGTGTCGATACCTGCCTTCGTCAAGACGCGTAATGCTCTCCGTCCTCTCGTTCCTCGGACCGCCGCTCCAGCCCTCCCGACCGGGACTCGCCCGCGAGCGCGGGGTTTGGCTCCCGAACCACAAACCCCTTATACCAACGTCAATTTAGCCACTTCGAAAAGATGGAGACCTACAGAAAGGTCCTCGAGCTCAGGACGGAGAAGGAGGGCAGCTTCGTCGACCTCACCCCCGATGTGAGGGACGCGGTCGCCTCCTCGGGGATGTGGAACGGTCTGGCGTGCGTCTTTGTGCCGCATTCGACCGCCGCGATATTCACCATCGAGAACGAGCCTGGGCTTCAGAAGGACATGAGGGAGGCGCTGCAACGCACCTTCCCCAAGGGGATCGATTACGAGCATCACCGGACGTGGAACGATGGCAATGGGCATTCGCACGTGCGCGCGTCCTTCCTCGGTCCGTCGATCACCGTCCCCTTCTTCGAGGGCGATCTCCAGCTGGGGACCTGGCAGCAGGTCGTGCTGATGGAGCTGGACAACGGCGCCCGGAACCGCACGGTCATCATCCAAGTCATCGGAGAAAAACCAAGAGAGGTAAAGAAATGAAGATAAAGTTCCTGGGCGGGGCTGACGTCGTCGGCAGGATGGGGATGCTCCTCTACAACAAAGGAGCGACCCTGCTCCTCGAGTACGGCATGTCGGCGACGAGGCCGCCCACTTTCCCGGAGCCGGCCCCACAGGTGGACCACGCGCTCCTCACGCACTGCCATCTGGACCACTGCGGCATGATGCCATGGCTGTGCTCCCGCTACGACACTAGGGTCGCGGCGACCCCGTCGACGATCGCGGTCTCACAGATCATCCTGCAGGACTCAATCAAGGTCGCGGATTCCGAAGGATATCCTCGGCAGTATCAGCCGGAGGACATACGCTCGACCATGTCGGCCTTCACCCCGCTCGAGTTCGGCGACGTCTTCGACGTAGGCGGCTTCGAGGTCGAGTTGCACTCCGCCGGGCACGTACCCGGCGCGACGATGTACGAGCTGCGGGGCGACAGCACGACGCTGTTCACCGGCGACCTGCACACCTACAACATGCGCCTCGTCTATGGCGCTCACCCGGTCAAGTGCGACAACCTGATCATGGAGGCGACCTACGGCGGCCGCCTGCACCCTGACCGGCTCAAGACGGAGTACCAGTTCATCGAGAAGGTCAAGGAGGTCGTGAACCGAGGCGGCAAGGCGATCATACCCTGCTTCGCCGTCGGCCGAACCCAGGAGATCATGCTGCTCCTCAAGGACCTCAAGCTCGACATGTGGGTCGACGGGATGGGCAAGACGATCAACCGCCTCTACCTCGACTACCCTGAGTACCTGAGGTCGGAGAAGCAGTTCAAGCAGGCGCGGAACCGCTTCAACGAGGTGCGCACGCCCTCGGGGCGCGACCGGGCGAAGAAGGGCGACGTGATCGTCTCCACCGGTGGCATGCTCGACGGCGGACCAGTGCTCGAGTACATCAAGGAGTATAGGGACGACCCCAAGAGTGCGATCCTACTGACCGGATTCCAGGCCGAAGGATCGAACGGGAGGATGCTGCTCGAGAAGGGCAAGATACTCTACAAGAAGCCCCAGGCGGCCGAGCTCCTGGTCCACGAGAAACCGCAGGAGATGAAGGTGCGCTGCGAGGTGAAGCAGTTCGACCTGTCAGCCCATGCGGATCATAACGAGCTCCTCGGATTCGTCCGTGGCTGCGACCCGGAGAAGGTCGTGCTGATGCACTCCGATCCGATGGCCAGGCAGGCTTTGGCGAAGGACCTGGAGGACGAGTTCACCGTCATACTGCCGAAGACGAACGAGCCGATCGAGCTTTAGGACTCTCTCCGTGAATCCGCTGGAACGGCATACGTTTATATTCCGCGGTCCTTATTTCTCGCTTGATGAGCAGGATCGCTGAGTACCTCGAGGAGGACGTTGGTTTCGGGGACATCACGAGCGATGTCCTCCTCGCCGATGAGACGGGAAGCGCCCGGATCACGGCCAACGAGGAATGCATCCTGGCCGGCCTGGACGAGGCCACCGAGGTCTTCAGGGAGATGGGCGTGACGACATATCCGATGACCCGGGACGGGGAGCGGGTATCGAAGGGAGAGGACGTCCTGGTCCTGGAAGGCCAATTGAAGAAGATCCTGCTCGGAGAGAGACTTGCGCTCAATTTCCTGATGCGCATGAGCGGCATCGCGACCGCCACGCACTCCATAATCCGGGAGTGCCACAAGCACAACCCGCATGTCAAGATCGCGGCGACCAGGAAGACGACCCCTGGGTTCCGACAATACGAGAAGAAGGCGGTGCAGCTCGGAGGAGGGGATCCGCACCGGTACCGCCTTGACGACGCGATCCTGATCAAGGACAACCACCTCAAGGTGGTCGGCTCGATATCGCAGGCCGTCTCAAAGGCCAAGGCCGTCTCGTTCACCAAGAAGGTGGAGATTGAGGTCGCGACCACCGAACAGGCGGTCGAGGCCGCCAAGGCCGGCGCCGACATCGTCATGCTCGACAACATGAGGCCGGAGCAGGTCGAGGTCGCCTACCTGGCGGTGAAGAAGCTGAACGACCACGCTATGGTCGAGGTCTCTGGTGGATTGACGCCAGAGACGGCTCCTTTGTACGCGAGGCACGCGGACATCCTCTCGCTCGGATGGATCACGCACTCCGTGAGAGCGGTCCACTTCAACCTCGAGGTCACCTCGGTCAAGGCGCCGGAGCAGCAGCAGACGCAATAAACGCCGGCAGCTTGGTGCGGTGATATTTCAGCCCGATCTTCTCGGGCGAAGCGCCGAAGGCCAGAGCGAGTAGCTCGGAGAGGTAGAGCACCGGAATGCCCCCCTTCTGCCTGACGTCGAACTGGACGAAGCAGAACGGACACGGGGTCAGGATACAGTCCGCGCCGCTCTTGCGGAATCTCGCCACGTTCTCATCGAGGATCGATCTGGATATCGAGTCGTCGATTCCCGCAAGGCCGCCACCGCAGCACTGGGGCCAATCGGGATCATCGACCGCCTTCGCCCCGGTCCACGAGGCCACGTCGGAGAGCGCTCTCGGGGAGTACCGCGATTCCGCCCGCAGAACATCGCTCGGGCGCATCAGGTGGCATCCGGGGTGTAAGGCGAGGTTGAGGTCCATGTCCCTGACGACCGAGGCGCGCACCCCGTTCTCCTTCTCGTGGACGAGCTGCAGGAAGTGCTTCACCTCGGCCTTGCC
>JAJRAL010000051.1 GCA_028679935.1 Methanomassiliicoccales archaeon
AACAGGGAGGAGAAGATGACGATGAACGCCACGGTGCCCGCCGAGTTCTTCGTGGGATACCTGCAGATGAAGATCAGGAAGGGGACGATGACGATGCCTCCGCCAACTCCGAGCAGGCCCGAGAGGACTCCCACCGCGAAGCTGAACGCGATGATCGTCCCGTACATCCTTCGTGAGAAACCGGCTGGGCAGGTCTCGGCCTCGACTCCCTTCTCCCGGATCGTATACACCATCCTCGCACCCGCTCCGACGAGGAAGATGACGAAGAGCCAGAGGAGAAGAGTCGGGTCGATGAAGTTGCCTAGGGCGCCACCAAGAAGGGAGCCAAGGCAGATGCCAGGGATGAAGGCGACGGCGGTCTTCAGGTCGATCAGTCTGTTGCGATAGTAGACGATGGCCGCGGAAGCGGCGGTGACCAGGTTGAGCACCAGGGAGGTGGAGACCGAGACCAGGGCGGTGAACCCGAGCAGGAACAGTATCGGGGTGTAGAGGGAGCCGCCTCCCTGCCCGAACATCGAGAAGATGATCGAAACCAGGAAGACTGAGATGACGGCCGCCCAGAACAGCCCCTCCATCGAAATCCCTACTGTACCCCTTTCAGAACAGCGGTCCAGGTCTGACTGTAATCCGAGCAGGGGATGCAGGCCGGCTTTCCGTCGAGCGTTCGCACGTACCTCTCGAACACGTACTCCCCGCACTTGGAGCACTTCGCCTTGGTGAATGTGCCTTTGGGGCGGGCGAACGTGAAGTCGGGGAGCCTCTCAACCTTGAACAGTTCCTCGTCCGTGGCATCCAGGACGACCTTGATTGCCCTGTCCACGACATCCGCGGGGATATCGGAGGGCTCGATGCCCTTCTTGCGATAGATGAAGAACTCCTGCTTGCCCAGCTCGTCCTGGAACTCGGAACGGAGATACAGTCTAACCGCTCCCTTGACTGGAGAGTAGATGATCGCGGCGACCTTCCCATATCCGAGCCGTTCCATCATCAGCTTGCCGTAGGTGCACCCAGTGGCAGACATCACCCCATCCATCATGCAGGTCTGCGGATGGCCGACGCCCATCTCGGAGAAGGCGAAGGCTCCGTGGTCCTTGACCCGCTCCATTCCCAGTTCCTTCATCCCCTTGATCCCCATTCGATGCCCGATCGGCATGAAGGGGCAGCGGTGGCCGTGGAACTCCCACGCCCACTCCGGAATCTTAATCGTCGCATCGTTCATGGCAGTCGCTTCCCAGTCTCAGTGGTATCAACTTTTGTTTCGGGCGGAGGCTCGCGTTGTCTCGCCTCCAAACCATTTCAATATTTTTTGGAATGACAACTTCCCGTATTTGAACCTTGTGAGAAATGCGCCCTGTCCGTCGGTTCGGACTTGACTGTCCCGGTCGAGGTCTCTGACCAGACGCCGCCCTGAGCAAACTAGAAGGCCGTGTCGCGCCCTTAGGAAGTGCATATGGCAGGCGGCAGGAAGAAGAAGGCCGAACGATGCTGCGTCCCAGAGGGGCTGCCGAGAATCCCTCCCGAGGTCGAGGAAGGGCTCTGCAGGGCGGGCGGTCTGGAAGCGGTCTCTCGTTCCGTCCCCCGGGCGAAGGCGTTGAGCGACGAGGCGATGCTGCACAGCGCGCTCTCGGACCCCGTCCGCCTCCTCATCCTGCACTCATTGGAACGGTGCGACCTCTGTCCCTGCCTGCTTAAGGAGATAACCGGCCTGGCGGACTCGAAGCTCTCCTACCATCTCGGGGTGCTCGAGGACGCCGGGTTGATCCGCTCGTCCGCCGTCAGGCGGTGGCGCGTCTACTCAATCACCGATGCTGGAATGGAGTGGCTCAAGAGGGCGGCGTGATAGCCAATCCTTCTCTTCGCGGGTCTCCACCTCTTTTCGGCGCCATCCAAGCTCTACACCACGATCGTCAAGCACGGCACGATCACGATCAAGGACGGCGGATAGAGGTGACGTGCGTCTACCGCGACGGCAGCGTCTGCGTACGGAGGATGGACTTCGACGGCAAGAGACTGGCGCCGAGAAAGAGGAGACATACTGGCTCGGGCCGTGGCTGAGGTCATACCGCAAAGCCAACGAGCGCAACATTTATGCCCGTTAAAGGACAAGAATCACTCGTGCTCGGCCTCAAGGGTTCTGAGCTCAAGGAAGCCGTCTCGCTCTCTGAGAGCGTCAGAACGGGATTGGAGGAGATCTGCTCGGCGAAGGATGAGCCCTGGCTGCGCGTCGCGACATCGAGGTTCGAGCCGAACGTGGGAGTGAGCATCAAGGACGCGATCGCATCGCTGCGCAAGCTTGAGTCGGCCATCGAGGCCGCCGACCAGAAGACCCTATCCGACGTCAACGACCTCATCGACTCGATCGTCGACTACCTCGTCGTGGCGATCGCCCTGATGGATGGAGCGCCGGACCACGGCGGGAAGGCGAAGTGGCGCCTAGAGCACGTCAGGCGCGACGCCGGTCGTCTAGCGCAATACATCTGCCAGATGACCGAAGGAACCCTCTGATCTCGTCAGCGTGGATCAAAACTTTCTGAGCCGATCGCACGCATCCTTCAGCACGTTGTCCTTCTTCGCGAAGCAGAAGCGGACCATCGACTCCCCCGCGTCGTCGTGGTAGAACGCTGAGCCAGGGACTCCCGCAACCCCGGTCCGCTCGAGGATGTGCATCGCCCTCTCTTTGCTGTTTCGGCCGGGGACAGAGGAGACGTCGGCGAGCACGTAGTAGGCTCCCTCCGGCGCGTACGGCTCCAGTCCGACCGAGCGAAGTGACTCGCACATCATCTCCCTCTTGCCCTGATACTCGAGCATGATGTTCTCGTAGTAGGAATCTGGGAGCTTCTCGATGCCCTTCGCGACCCCGACCTGCAGGGGCGCCGGAGCGCAGACGTAGATCAGATCGTTCACGTAGCCGATCATCCTGGCCCAGCGCGCGTCGCACCAGCAGTAGCCGATGCGCCATCCGGTGATCGAGAACGTCTTCGAGTAGCCTGAGATCGCGATCGTCCGCTCGGCCATTCCCTCTAGGCTCGCCGGTGAGACGTGGCGCTTGCCGTCGTAGACGAAGTACTCGTAGATCTCGTCGGTGAAGACGAACAGGTCGTGCTCGGAGGCGAAGTCGGCGAGCAGCTTCAGCTCGCTCCTCGAGAACACCTTGCCCGAGGGGTTCGCCGGCGTATTGACGACGATCGCCTTCGTCCGC
>JAJRAL010000074.1 GCA_028679935.1 Methanomassiliicoccales archaeon
AAGCGATACCGGCATCAGCCAATCCGACGAGTCCACATCCTGAAGGACAAGGGCAAGACGCGGCCGATTGGGATATCGGCGTTCGAGGACCGCGTGGTCCAGGATGCCGTGCGCGAGGTGCTGCAAGCCATCTACGAGCAGGACTTTCTGGACTGCTCGTACGGCTTCCGGCCTGGGCGCAGTGCCCATGACGCGATTCGTGCCCTTGACCAGGTGGTGCACCGCGGGGAAGTGAACTGGGTCTTGGAGGCGGACATCGTCTCCTTCTTGGATCACGCATCTTGATGCCTCCTTCGATAACATACCTTCTCGACCGCGCCGGCTTTGAGCTGGCGCAGCTGCTCGATTGCTTCCGGCGAGTCCGGGAAGAGATACAGGCCCGTAGCGTCGTCGCGATCGATCTCGACGACGCCGCGATCGATCAGGTGGTAGAGCCAGTGCGGGACGACGCCGAGTCGCTCTGCGACTTGCGGCAACGTCAGGGAACCCGCCACGTGCCGAGGGCGCGGAACGCGGAAGCGGTGGAACCGTCGATGGTACAGCCGGATCCCCTTGACCGTGCTCGGCAGTACCGTCTCGCGCAGGGGTGAGCGGAAGCCCTGCTCGGTGAGCAGTTGGGCGATTCTCTCGTCGGACTCGCCTCGTTCTTCCAGGTCGAGGAGCTGCTGTTCCATCTGCGTGAAGTTGGAGAGCTCGCGCGTGGATCCGACGGTGATGGCGACGTCCAGCTCGGTCACGGCGCCGCCGCGCCAGACGATGCGGACCGCGAGGCAGTCGCGGCCTTTGCGATGAGCCACGATCTTTTCGATCAGGCAGCGGAGCAACGCCTTCTTCTGCGCCCGGTGCAAGGTGTTCCCTTGCCACAGCCCAGGCAGCGATCGCCCGAGCGACGAGAAGGCGGCCTTGAGCTCGCCTGGTACGCGCAGAGGCACGATCTTGTCTTGTTCCCGACGGGCGCTCTGGTGAGCTTCTTCGGCATCGCGAAGCGCGCGTAGGGCCGCCTCCCACCGTCGTTCGAGCTCACTGGCGACAAGCCGGTTGTCAGGGTCGACCCGGTCGTACTGCCGGCGGGCAAGGTGAGCCTCATAGCGCAGGCGCTGAAGCTCGCGTTCGCGGGCAGCGTCGACTTGCGACCGCTGCTCGCGCCGTGCGCTCATCGCCTGCTCGTACAGGTCCAACTCCGCCGGCGAGAGAGCCTGGAAAAATGCCTCTACGACTTGGCGATCGATGGGATCTGCCGGCAGGTACTGGCAGACGGGGAGTTGCCGCTGTTGTCGGAGATAGTTGCAGAGGTAGCGGGTGCTGCCCTTGTACTGCACGACCATCTTGTGGCCGCACTCTCCGCAGTACATGAGCCCGTGCAGGAGTGCGGCTCCCCCGCGGGGAATGCCGCGGGTCCGGTTGCGATCGTACTCGGCGTAGTTGTCGCTCAGCGCGGACTGAATGCGCTCGAAGGTTTCCCACGAGAGGTAGGCGGGGTAGCGATCCTTCACGATGACACTCCACTGCTTCATCTCACGACGCTTCTGGTGTGGTCGGGACGACCCTTTGCCGTCGAGGTTTCGCACCATCTGGGTCTTGCCATAGACGAAGGCGCCTGCATAGGCGGGATTGCGCAGCACGCCCACGACGGAGGCTAACGTCGGTGCTCGCCAGACCGTCTCCTCGTTCCGATGTCGCCGTGGGATCCGCAGCCCATGCTCGTTGAAGTGACGCACGACCCTGGCGGCCGACTTCAGCTCAAGGAAGGTCTTGAAGAGCAAGTCGATCGTCTGCTGGACCTGCAGATCGGGGTCCTTGATGACGGCACCGTCCTCTCTTCTGAGCAGTCCGACGGGCAGTGCCAGGGCCAGGTCTCCGCGGCGAGCCTTGTTCTGGACGCCGGCAATCAGACGACCACGAATCGTGTGCATCTCGATCTCGCTGAGGATGCCCTTCATGCCGAGCAGGAGCCGGCCATTCGGAGTCCACGGCTGGTAGACGCCATCGCGATCCCCGATCAGGCAGCCCTTGATCGCGCAGACGTCGAGCAGCGGATACCAGTCGCTGCAGTTGCGCGACAGGCGAGCGCTCTCGTAGCTGAGGACCATGCCGACGTGGCCCAGGGCGACCTCCGAGAGCAGATTCTTGTAGGCGTCTCGTCCGGACGTGCTGGTAGCGGTAACGCCGGTATCGCTCTCGACGATCTCGATGCGGTCAGAAGGCCATCCCAGACGCTGCGCATGCTCCCTCATCGCATGCTGCATTTTGCGGCTCTCGGTGTTCGAGAGCACTTGGTGGGGTGTCGATTGCCGGATGTAGACAACGGCCTTGCGGCTCAGATGGGTGGGTTGAATGGGCTCGGAACTGATCATCGATCACCTCGCGAAGCACAGTCGTTAGGTCCGCGGCGATCTGCGCGCGCAGGTCGTCGGAGAGAGCTCCCCAGAGTTGGTAGGGGGCGATAGGCATGCGCCGAACCCTCGAGCTGTCGACAGGAACTCCTCGACCGCAGCGGAGGTTAGTTTCGTGCGCGGAAGCTGTCCAATTCTTGGTGGTGCGACCGCATCCAACGGTATGCGGAGCTGGATGTCGGCACGCTCGTAGAACACCGTGAGGTGCGTGGCGGCGGTAGGACCGGGCCGGGCCGTCGGACGGGAAGCCACCCGAAAGCTTCGCCCGTACAGGGGATGGGTAGGATCCTGAACCGTCACCCTTTCGTCGAGGCTGCCCCGTGAGTCCTCGACAGGGGTATCAACTTGTGTGGTCCTTCGACAGCTTGGATCGCACCGAGCTGATGAAGCTGATCCAGATTCGGGTGGCCGACGGGTCGCTGCTGCGGCTCATCGGCAAATGTTTGCACGTGGGGGTGCTCGACGGCGCGGAATACACCGAGCCGGAGCAGGGCATCATCCAGGGGTCGGGGCTTTCGCCGCTTCTGGGGAACATCTATCTGCACTACGTGCTCGACCTGTGGTTCGAACGGGAAGTCAAGCCGCGCCTTGGGGGCAAAGCAACGCTGCTCAGGTACGCGGACGATCTCGTGATGACGTTCGAGAGGCAGGACGATGCGGAGCGCGTGCTGGAGGTACTCGGCAAGCGGATGGGACGCTTCGGACTGACCCTACACCCGGACAAGACCCGCCTGGTGCCCTTCCGGCGTCCGCCGTCGGGGCAGGGGAGCGGGAAAGGTCCAGCCACCTTCGATTTTCTTGGCTTCACGCTGTTCTATGCGCGAGCCAAGACAGGGAGGTGGGGCATGTGGTGCAAGACCCGTAGTGCGCGCCTGCGACGGACGGTGACGTCCATCGCCGACTGGTGTCGGGGCAACCGACACCAGCCGGTCAAGGTGCAACACGCAGCGCTCTGCC
>JAJRAL010000023.1 GCA_028679935.1 Methanomassiliicoccales archaeon
CACGCGCGCTGGCGCAGGCGCTGCCGAACGCGCGCTTCAGGCAGCTGCCCGGCGGGCCCGGCTTCATCGCGGAGCACGGCGACCAGTTCAACGAGGCGCTGCTGGACTTCCTCTGCTGGCTGGGCGCGGCCTCGGCGTAGTCGGAGCCGAGGGCCGCGCCGACGTCAGGTGTAGTCAGGGGCGGGCGCACCGTCTGGTGGCTTCCCGCTCGGGCTACCACCGACCAAGGGGAGATTCCTCGAAGATGAGCTTGTCGGGGGGTCAGGGCGGCCAGTCGTTGTAGGCCTGCTCGGAGAGCCAGAGTCGAGGCCATGGGCACGCGTCGGGTCGCTCGCGATCACAGGTCGATTGTCCTCCTGCGAACTTGAGCGCAAGAGGGACAGGTACGCTGCTTCCGCGCTATACTCCTTGCCGAGTGGAATCGAAAAGCAGCGGCGTTCACGTGCTGGAAGTCTACTTCGGAGACAATCTGGAGATCATCCGCACGTTTCCTGACGCTTCCTTCGACCTAATCTACATCGACCCGCCCTTCAACACGGGCAAGACCCAAACCCGAACGCAAATCCGGACCGTCCGTGACGAGGAAGGTGACCGCGTAGGTTTCAAGGGTCAACGCTACCGCACCGTCCGAATCGGTACCAAGGCGTATTCGGACTCGTTCTCCGAGTATCTTCACTTTCTGGAGCCCCGCTTCGAGCAGGCGCGTCGATTGCTCACGCCTAGGGGCTCGTTCTTCTTCCACATCGACTACCGCGAGGTGCACTACTGCAAGGTGTTACTGGACTCGATCTTCGGACGCGAGTCGTTCTTGAACGAGATCATTTGGGCGTATGACTACGGAGCCCGTGCGACCCGACGTTGGTCAGCGAAGCATGACAACATTCTTTGGTACGCCAAAGACCCTGAGAACTACACCTACCGCTACGACGACATGGATCGCATCCCCTACATGGCGCCGGGTTTGGTTGGTCCTGAGAAAGCCGCGCGGGGAAAAACACCAACCGATACATGGTGGAATACGATCGTGAGTCCAAATGGCAAGGAAAAGACTGGTTACCCGACCCAGAAGCCCCTCGCAATTATCGACCGTATCATCAGGATTCATTCGAATCCGAGCGAGCGGGTGCTGGACTTCTTCGCTGGCAGCGGCACCATCGGTGAATCTGCCCTCCGGCTAGGCCGATCGGCGGTCCTCGTTGATAACAATCCTGAGGCCATCGCAGTGATGAAACGCCGCTTTGCACGTTTCCCCGACGTTCGCTACCACGGCTGTGATGCCGTTGAGACGACGCCGTCGTCTGATACGGAGTCGGAGGGACCGCAGGGACAACTGTTCAAGGCGTGACAAGACTGTGATTGCGACAAGGAACCGCCTCTATGCCAGACTGGAAAGAATTCGTCGAATGGGCAGCCGCGCTGGCCGCCGAATCCGGTGGGCGGAAGGCCCTCCGTCGGCGCTGGGAAAGCCTGCGCTCTCTTGCGGCCGAGGTCGCTTCAAAGATTCCCCAGAAGGATATCGAGGCGCTGTTTGGCAAGCCGTTCAAGGCGCTCGATCCGGAGCACAACGACCTCAAGGCGCTCGTCGCCTACGCAGTGGGCAGGGGCATTGTCAAGGACACCGGGAGCTTCCGGGCCGCTCTCGATGCCGACATGCAGGCCGATCCGCTTTACTTCCTTGCCGCGCACAGCGGCAAAACATTTGGTGAGAAGTACGCACCGCTGATCGCCCGTTTCTGGCTGGTGTCGGATGGAGACGGTTGGATCAAGAAGAAGTCCACGGACTTCTATGATGTCGGCTGGCTCCCCAGCGAACTCAAGGGCGAGGAGATTCGCATCGAGGTCAAGGCGTCCTCGGAACACCCCGGATTCCTCTTTCAGCAGAGATACGCCATCCCAGACTGAGTGGTGGGAAGGTGCCGGACTATGATCTGCTCCTCTGTCTAGGTGTGAGCGCCGGGGCCCTCGAATGGTGGGCGATACCAGCCGGGGAACTCGACAAGTTTGCGGAGACTGGGAAGACTCCGACGAATCGCATTGCGATCACCCGGCATCACGGGAAGCGGCGTCCGATCTGGAACGATGAGTATGGCTACTCGGACGAGGGGTGGTTCCGCACCGATCCGACCACCCGTAACGTACTGCGGGAGCGTGCTTGCATTGCGAGCGACCGGCTCCGATCTATGATCCTTGCCATGTTTGGCCGTTGACAGCCCATAGTTCTGACCTGCGAGAGGGAGGAACGTGCAGGACTTCCTCGGGGCATGTCAGGATACCTTTGGTTGGCGCACATTCGGAGGCCACATGAATCTCGAGACGAAGCTTGAACCTAGGTTATGGGACGCCGTGCGAACCAGCATCGAGGGACGTCACTTCTCCAACGCTGTACTCGATACCGTCCACTTCCTGAGTGATGTCATTCGCGAGCGATCTGGGCTGGAAGGAGACGGAGTCGGCTTGATCGGGGCGGCATTCGGAGGCGCCTCGCCGAAGCTGAAGGTCAACCGCCTTCAAACCGAATCCGAGCAGAACGTCCAAAAGGGAATTGAGTCCTTACTGCGTGGCGTCTATCAAGCTATCCGGAATCCACGGAGCCACGGTTCGCACGAAGACGAGGAGCGAGACGCCTTAGCTATCATCCTCTTTCTGGACTACCTGCTTCGGATTGTTGACCAGTCACGCAGCCCCTTCTCCCTACCGCTCTTTGTCGGACGTATCCTCGATCCTGACTTCGTCCCGAAGGAGCGATATGCCCAACTCTTGGTCAGGGAGATACCTGAGAAAAGGCGCCTTGCCACCTGCCGAGAAATTTTTGTGCGACGCTCTGGCGAGGATGCAAGCAAACTGCGGGTCTTCTTCACATGTATCCTCGATGTGATGAGCGACGACGACAAGAACGAGCTGTGGGCATTGGTGTCCGATGAGTTGCGGCAAACGGATGAGGATGCGACGATTCGGTTTGTTCTTAGCGCATTTCCCCCGGCGATCTGGCCGCAACTGAACGAGATCGCTCGCCTAAGGATTGAGCATAAACTGATCCGTTCGATCAAAGAAGGACGATGGCTCGGCAAGCAGAAGAAAACCGGTGGGGGAGGGCTTGGCACATGGGCGTCGAATATTATCGAGCACTTCACTCTCAAGGATGATCTTTGGCGCACGATCTTCGAGAAGCTCCACTCAAACGACCCCACAGAACAAAATTATGTGCTCCTTTACTTTATCCGTTTTGTCCGCAGGAGCTTCGGAGCCCCGCCGCCGAGTCTCGTCCGCGCAGTAGCTGAAGGTCTCGACGCAGGAGACGGACGGTTCAAGGAGCTTGCTGAGAGTTGGCAGGTGGATGGTTTCGACGAGGTGAGCCCGGACAGTCCGTGGAGAAGGCCGTTTGCGGAGGCGCTGGCCAATTTCCAAGAAGCTCCCGAAGACGAGGACGAGGTGCCGTTCTAGGGTCTGAAACGTGTGAAGTCTGAATTGTTCCACTTGAGGGGATACGACCCTTAGGCTGCGCGGGCTTCTCCCACGAACGGGAACGTGAGCAGATGTGCCACCACGCTGGGTGGCCCGTTGGGGCCACCATCACCCCTGAACGCCAGAGATCGCGCTATGCTCTGAGGCCATGAGCCCCGCCGAGCGCTCCCACCCGGGCGCGGACATGGAGCGCTTCGTCCGCGAGCAGATGGCCTTCGTGGGCCTGGCCGACGCCGACATCGAGACGATTCACCGCACGGCGCCGCTCGTGCTCAAGCACGAGCCGGCGATCACCGAAGCGCTCTACGACCACTTCCTGCGCTTTCCTGAGGCCGCGAAGTTCTTCGTGGGCGAAGACGGCGCGGCGGATCTTCCCCGGCTCGAGCGGCGCAAGCACAGCCTGGGTCGCTGGCTGCGCGAGACGGCCGAGGTCGCGATGACCCACGGCTTCGTCTACTACCTCCTCGCCATCGCGCTCTCCCACAGCCACCG
>JAJRAL010000118.1 GCA_028679935.1 Methanomassiliicoccales archaeon
CACCAAGGTCATCGGCATGTACATCGAGGGGACCAACCGGGGCGTCGAGTTCATGAAGGAGGCGCGGTTGACGTCCGCCGCCAAGCCAATCCTCGCCTTGAAGGCAGGCCGCACCGACACCGGAGCGAGGGCTGCGAGCTCGCACACAGGTGCGCTCACCGGAAGTGACAAGGTCTATGATGCCGCGATGAGGCAGTCCGGCGTGATGAGGGTCGCTAACCTTGACGACCTGTTCGACGCGCTCATCGTGTTCGCGACGATGCCACTCCCCAAGGAGGGAGGGCTCGCAATCGTCACAAACGCAGGGGGCCTGGGTGTGCTCGCGGCGGACGCATGCGGCGACAGCGCGATGACCATGGCATCGTTCTCTCCGGAGACGATAGCGAAGCTCAAGAGCTACCTGCCGGAGGAGGCGAACTTCTACAACCCGGTGGACGTGGTGGGCGATGCGCGCACCGATCGGTACGAGTTCGCCATGCGGACGGTGATGGCCGACCCGAACGTCTCCAGCCTGCTAGTGATGCTCGCGCCGACTGACCTCGTGGACATCCCCGCGATCGCACGACTCGTCGCCTCGTTCGTCGGCCAGGTCGACATCCCGCTGGCCGCGGCCTTCGTCGGGGGTGAGGACGTAGCTGAGGGCGTTTCGATAATGCGCGAGGCCGGTGTCCCGTGCTACGAATCGCCGGACAGGGCGGTGAGGGCGATCGCGCTCATGGCGGACTACCGCAAGAGCGTGCGCTCCAGGTCCGAGTCACCTCTGGTCCGGGTGACGGGTGACGCGGAGAGGGTGAAAGAGGTCATCAGCAAGGCTCGCGCCGAAGGAAGGGTAGGGCTGAGCGAGAGGGAAGGCAAACTCATACTCCAGGCCTACGGGATCCCCGTGCCCGACGAGGGCGTTGCCAAGACGCCAGAGGGGGCGGTGGCGATCGCCGAGCGCATCGGATACCCGGTGGTCATGAAGATCGAGTCGCCCGACGTGTTCCACAAGACGGACGTCGGAGGCGTGGTGGTTAGCGTCGCTAATCCCGACGATGTCGCGAGGCAGTTCTCGATCATCTCTGCGAGGATCAAGACGCGCCTGCCGCAGGCAAGGATTGACGGCATCTCGGTGCAGAAGATGCTCTCTGGCCGCGAGGTAATCGTCGGCATGGTGAGGGATCCGCAGTTCGGACCCGTGATTACGTTCGGCCTCGGCGGCATCTTCGTCGAGGTGATGAAGGATGTCTCGCAGAGGATCGCGCCGCTTACGGAGGAAGACGTGGACGGGATGATTCGCTCGATAAAAGCGTATCCGATACTGGCCGGCGCGAGGAGGCAGAAGCCGGCGGACATCGCGGCGCTGAAGAAGGTGATCGCCGCCTTGTCGCAGATCGCTCTCGATTATCCTGAGATAGTGGAACTGGAAATGAACCCCGTCATCGTAGGTGACGAGGGAGAGGGATGTGGCGCGGTCGACGCGCTGCTGACGTTGAGGAGGGAAAGGGCATGAAGAGTCTATTCATGGGCTCGGTTGTTGAACGATCAGGCAAGAGCATGGTCACGCTCGGGGTCGCCCTGAACTGCTCGAAGAGAGTCGGATACTTCAAGCCGTTCGTGGAGAAACTAATGACCGGCCGCGAGGCGCTGGTGGACCAGGACGCCTACCTGATGAAGAAGGCGCTCAAGCTCAAGGCCCGAGAGGAGGACCTCTGTCCGTTCATGTACGATCTGATGCGGCCGGTAGGCATGCCGACGATAGTCGAGGCGTACCAGAAGGTCAGCCACGAGAGCGACCTGATGCTAGTGGAAGGCACGAGGGACATCGTGACCGGCTGTCTGCACGGCGTCTCGGGCATGGCGATCTCGAAGGCGATCGGGGCGGAGGTCGTGCTCGTGACCACCGGCACTTCTTCGGCGCTCGACAAGACGTCGATGCTCGTCGGAATGATGAAGGCCCAGGGGATCCCATTCAAGGGCGCGATCATCAACATGTGCAGCGAGCCGGACATCAAGGCGTTGCTCGAGGACAAGGGCATACCGGTGCTCGGGACGCTGCCGGAGGTCCGGGAGCTGAAGCGCTTCACCGCGCGCGATATCGCTGATGTGGTGAACGCGGAGATAGTCGTGGAGGACGGCCTGACCAACATCGTCAACGAGGTGTTCATCGGTGCCATGACGCCGGAGACCGCGCTGACCCAGATGAGGCGGGTGCAGAGGAAGGCCCTGATCACCGGAGGGGACAGGGCGGACCTACAGCTCGCGGCGCTCACGACCGACACTTCGTGTCTCGTCCTCACCGGAGGACTGCCGCCGGTGAAGCAGGTGGTGGCGAAGGCGTACGAGGAGGGCGTGCCGATCCTGGTCACGAGGTACAATACCCTCGAGACGGCGGAGATGATCGATCACCTGATCGCGCGCATCGATCCGGGGGACACGGCAAAGGTCGCAAGGATCAAAGAGCTAGTCGGAGCGAATGTGGACCTGAAAGCGCTGTGGGCCTGACCTCTCGGAAGGGGTTCGAGTCCTTGGGCTGGCGGATCACTGAACCATCCTCAGCTCGCTCGTCCCGTCCTCTCTCTCGGTGACGACGATCGCCCCGCCTAGCATGTCTTTGACGTCCTCGACATGCGTGATTAGGACGATTTGGCTGAACTGGCGCGAGAGCTGGTTGAACGCGTTCACAATGTTGCGCTTCCGCACCTGGTCCTGC
>JAJRAL010000099.1 GCA_028679935.1 Methanomassiliicoccales archaeon
AATTCAAGGCGCAATACCTAACGCCGAAGAAGTAGTACTCTCCATTCAACATGACGCCCACCCTTCCCGAACTGGTCCGGGGCGGGGACGTCGACCTGCCCGCGGCGACGCTCGACGACCGGACAAGGGTCTACAAGCGCCGCGACTACGCCGGCGGCAACATCGTCTACTGGATGCACCGCGAGCAGAGGCGGGAAGACAGCCACGCGCTGCTCCAGGCGATCGCGACGGCCGATCGGTACAACGTCCAGGTCTGCGCGGTCCATTGCCTCACTCCCCAGTACCTCGACTCGACGCTCCGCCAGTACCGCTTCATGACCAAGGGGATGAAGGAGCTGGAGAGGAAGGTCAGGGAGCTCGGCGTGGGATTCTACGTGCTCCAGGGATGGCCAGAGGTCGAGCTCCCGCAGTTCCTGCACGAGGTGCGCGCCGGGCTCCTCATCACCGACTTCAGCCCGCTGATACCCGACCGTCAATGGAAGCACAAGGTCGCGGCTGAGATCGAGATGCCGGTGCTGGAGGTCGACTCGCACAACACCGTTCCCTGCTGGTCGCTCGCCACCAGGAAGATCTCGACCTACGCCACCTTCAACGCGCGCGTCTCTCCTCTGCTCGGATACTACCTCACGGACATGCCGCCGCCCACGCGACCGAAGAAGGAGTGGAAGATGGAGCAGAAGGAAACGGATTGGAGGGCCGCGGAGGACGCGCTAACGATTGACCGAACGGTCGGCGAGGTCGACTGGATAATGCCGGGTGAGGAAGAGGCCAAGAAGCGCCTCGGGGTCTTCCTCAAGCAGAGGCTGCCGCACTACCGCGAGAGGTCGATGGACCCCGTGGGGGACATGCAGTCGGACCTCTCACCCTACCTCCACTTCGGCCAGATCTCGGCGCAGAGGGTCGCTTGGGAGGTGACGAGGGCCGATGCCTCTCCTGAGAACAAGGTGGCGTTCTTCGATCAGCTCATCGTGAGGAAGGAGCTCGCGGACAACTTCTGCCTCCACACGCCCGACTACGACACGACGGGGGCGTTCCCGATATGGGCGAAGAGGTCGCTCGGCGATCATCGCTCGGACGAGAGGGAGCACGTCTACAACCTGAGGCAGCTTGAGAATTCCGAGAGCTACGATCCGCTCTGGAACGCGGCGCAGATGGAGAACGTGAAGATCGGGAAGATACACGGAGCGCTCCGGGCCTACTGGGCGGAGAAGATACTCGAATGGACGAGGAGCCCTGAGGAGGCGCTCTACATCGCGCTCTACCTGAACAACAAGTACGAGCTCGACGGGAACGACCCGAACGGCTACACCGGCATCGCGATGGTCATCGGCGGTCTCTACGGCAGGCCATGGAGGCCGAAGGAGGTCATCGGGAAGGTTCAGGCGATGACCTACACCGAGCAGCGCCTGAGCTACGACATCAAGTCGTACATCGAGAAGGTGAAGGCGCTCTGATCCCGATGCTCATGCCTTGCCGTACACCGGCACGAGCGCGCCGCTGGTGACCTTCGAATCGTCCGAGGCAAGGAACAGCATCACCTTCGCCACGTCGTCCGGACTGGTCCACTTCGAGAAGTCGCCCTGCGGGATCTCGGCCCGGTTCTGCGGCGTATCGATCGTGCTCGGCACGACCGCGTTCACCGTCACATCGGTCTTCCTGCATTCCTCGGCGATCGTCTCGGTCAGGACCGCTACCGCCGCCTTCGCCACTGCATAGGCGCATGACTTGGCGCGGCCTCTCCTTTCGATCCCGGGCCTGGCTGCGACGTTCACTATCTTGCCGTAGTTCTGCTTGATCATCGTCGGCAGCACGGCCCTAGAGCAGACGAGAGCGGAAAGGAAGTTCCATTCGAGCATCGCTTCGAAGTCCTCGAGCGGGGTTTCCCAGGCCTCCTTCCCGCCTCGATACCCGCCGGCGATGTTGAGAAGGATGTCGATCCTTCCCCACTTGTCGATGACGCTGCCGACGAAGGCGTTCATCTCCTCTTCCGATGTCACCTTCGCCGGGTAGACGAGTATGTTCTCGCCGCCTCCGCCGACGAACGCGATCGTCTCCTTGAGCTTGTCCTCGTTGCGGTAGGGGATGGCCACTCTCATCCCCGCCGCCAGCGCCTGCTTCGTCACCGCGCGTCCGAGCCATCCGGTCGCTCCGCTGATGATCGCAACCTTGCCCTCTGCTACTCCGTTCACCGCTCGGCTCTCGGAGCAGCTAGTATTGGAATTTGGCGGTGCGCCCTAAGCGATTCTCGCGCCGGCGTTCGGGCCGGAAACTGAGTCGTAGACCTCATCTACCTTGATCAGGACCGCAGCCCTGGCAGGCAGCTTCGGGTTCAGTCCGTGGACCCATGCCCGCATCTCCTCGAACGTCTTGCCAGAGGACACCAGCGTCACCGTTCCTTTGATCTGGTAGCATCTCTTCGGGTCGGGCGTGTAGCACAGGATGGCGATCTTCGGGTTCTCCTTCAGGTTCTTCGCCGTCTTGTTGAAGAAGTTGTCCACGACCATGATCGTCTCGTCGTCGACGATCTTCAGGAGCCCAACGAAGATGACGTTCGGCACTCCGTTCTTGCTCGCCGTCGCAAGCGGAATCGGTTTCTGCTTGGACAGTGTCTCCTTGACCTCTGGTGAGAGCTTGGCCAATCGAATCCCCGGGACGACTAGCGCCTAAACAGGCTTTATGCTTTCTCCGACGGCGCAAATGATCCTTCCTAGCGGGAGCGAAACCCTCATCCGCACCCCTGCGATTGCCGTTCCATGGACGACTGGATGGTGCTCGGAATCGTGGCGGGATTCCTGACGACGGTGGGCTTCGTGCCCCAGCTCGTGAGGGGCTTTCAGACGAAGCACATGGAGGATGTGTCCCTCCTCATGCCGATCATCCTCGCCGCTGGGATGATGCTCTGGCTGCTCTACGGCCTGACCCTGAACAACATTCCGATCGTCGTTTGGAATGCGATCGCAACTGCGCTCAACGTCGGCATCATCTTCCTCAAGCTGAAGTACGGGCGAAAAGATCGACGCCGAGAGCCAGTGCCTGGCAGCTGACGACTCGCAGAGTCACGCGCGGCCCGATTTCCGAAGGCATTAATTGCCGATGGTCGATGGATGGGCGTGCTGCTTTCCGCCAAGGGACTCGCGAAGTCGTTCGGGTCGAAGGACGTCCTCAAGACCGTCGACATCATCGTTGATGAGGGCGACCGGATAGGCCTGGTCGGGCCGAACGGCTCGGGCAAGTCCACCCTACTCAAGATACTCGTCGGCGAGATCAAACCGGACGTCGGAGACCTCAACGTGGCCACGTCCCGCATCGCGTACCTTCCCCAGTTCACCGATCTCTCGGAGAAGACGATCGAAGACATCGTCTCGAATCCGTTCGAGTCGGCCGAGGAGGCGAGACTTGCCGAACTCGAGAGT
>JAJRAL010000186.1 GCA_028679935.1 Methanomassiliicoccales archaeon
AATATGTCGGCATATGGACACAAATGCCGACATTTAGTACCATCGGGGCTGTGGCCCGACATCTCCTAACCCAGTCCACCCTCCGCGAGGCTGGTACAGATGCGTTCTTTCGCTCCCGGGACCTGGATGCCCTAGGCCTGACGTTTCGCGACCTAGGCCGGCTCGTCAAGGAAGGAGCGGTCGAGCGCGTCGCGAAGGGCCTCTACCGGCTCCGAAGCGCCGAGCCCACGGAGCACTACACGCTCGCGGCTGTCTGCGCGCGAGTCCCGCAGGCCATCGTCTGTCTGCTTTCGGCGCTGCGGGTGCATGGGATCGGGACTCAGCTACCACGTGAAGTCTGGATCGCCATTCCGCACAAGGCCCGCGCCCCCAGGATGCCCGAGTTCCCCATCCGGATCGTCCGCTTCTCTGGCCCCTCGCTCCGGTACGGGATCCAGAGGATCCGCCTCGAAGGCGTCCCTGCGCGCGTCACAAGCCCGGCGCGGACCGTGGTCGACTGCTTCCGCTTCCGCCGCCTCGTCGGACTCGCTGCTGCCCAGGAGGCCCTGCGCGAAGCGCTTCGCGAGCGCAAGGCTTCCGCCGAGGAGATCTGGCGCGCAGCCGAGGTTTGTCGCGCCCGTTCACTCGTCGGCCCGTACCTAGAGGCGCTGGGCGGATGACGCGCCCAAGGGATGAGATACGCAACTTCGCCGCCTCCGTGCACGCTCGTCTCCTTGCCCTGGCGCGGGAGCGGGGCACCGACTTCAACCTGATGCTTCAGCGCTACGCGGCCGAGCGATTCCTCTATCGCCTCGGCCTGTCGAGCGAGGTCGATCGATTCGTCCTCAAGGGAGCGGCGCTCTTCCTGGTCTGGGCGGGGACCGAATTCCGAGCGAGTGGGGACGTCGATTTCCTCGCGATGGCTCCGGCAGACTATACGACGCTCCGGCACTCGCTCGAAGGGATCTGCGCTGTCACCTACGAGGAGGACGGCCTCCTCTTCGATCCCGCGAGCATCCAGATTGCTGACATCCGCGAGGACCAGGAGTACGGAGGTGTCCGCGTCAAGCTTCGCGGAAGACTCGGCAACGCGGTCCTGCCGCTCCAGGTCGACATCGGGTTCGGCGACGTGATCACGCCAGAGCGCCAAGAGGCTGACTATCCCACGCTGCTCGGCCACCCAGCGCCGCGGCTATGGACCTATCCCCGCGAGACGGCCGTCGCAGAGAAGTTCGAGACGATGGTACACCGGGGTCTGACCAACTCCCGAATGAGGGACTTCTGGGACGTGGCAGCGCTCGCTCAGCACTTTGATTTCGACGGCGAGACGCTGGGTAACGCCATCATGGAGACCTTCCGCCGGCGCGGGACACCCCTCGGCGGAGATCCGCCAGAGGCACTTCGCCCAGCGTTCTACGAGGATGGGGACCGGATAGCACAGTGGGAGGCGTTTCAGCGAAGTGCCGGTGCGGTGGTTGACGCCCCGACCCGCTTTGCCGCGGCCGGCGAAATCGTCCGAGCCTTCCTCGGGCCCGTCCGCGAGAGCCTGATACGCGACGACCCTTTCACACAGGTGTGGCGGGCCGGGGGACCGTGGCGGCCTGAAGTACACCAGATCGCGGGACGATCCAGTGGCATCTGAGCCGCTTGCGGCCGTTCTTCAGGCAGCGCCTCGCCGATTTCGGCCGTACCCGAAATACAAGGCCACGAGCGTCGAGGGACTGGG
Organism: Methanomassiliicoccales archaeon; assembly: GCA_028679935.1. Next base: position 1,706 of record JAJRAL010000186.1, read on the forward strand.
GGACATTCCCGCGCACTGGCAGGTGAGGCGGCTCAAGACGGTTGCGCGTGTCCAGCTGAGCAACGTGGACAAGAAATCGGTCGAGGGCGACGTACCCGTCCGGCTTTGCAACTATGTTGACGTGTACTACAACGACCACATCACGAGCGCAATCGAGTTCATGTCGGCTACCGCGACGCCGGAGCAAAGAACGCGGTTCTCGCTACGCCGCGGCGACGTGCTCATCACGAAGGATTCAGAGTCGTGGACCGACATCGCGGTCTCGGCCGTCGTCGCGGAGGATCTCGAGGACGTGGTGTGTGGATACCACCTCGCACACATTCGACCGCTCGAAGTGCTAGATGGCAGGTTCCTGGCGCGGGCATTCTCAGCTGTCGGACCTCGGGATCAATTCCAGATCGCAGCGAATGGCGTAACGCGTTTCGGTCTGTCCAGTGATGCGATCAAGGACGGCGTCTTTGCAGTTCCGCCACTCTCGGAGCAGCTTGCGATTGCGGCCTTCCTTGATCGCGAGACGGCAAAGATCGATACGCTGGTGGCGAAAAACAAGCGGGTGATCGAGCTCCTTCAGGAGAAGCGGACCGCTCTAATCACGCGAGGAGTTACCAAGGGTCTCGATCCGAGCGTCCCCACGAAGGACTCTGGCGTCGCGTGGCTCGGCGAGATCCCGGAGCATTGGGAAGTGCGCCGGATCGCAATGGCTGTCCAGAAGATTACGAACGGATATGTGGGCCCGACGCGCGACATTTTCGTCAATGAAGGCGTTCGATATCTCCAGTCGCTCCATATCAAAGGCGGGGCAATTGACTTTGAGCGACGACCATACTACGTGACGGAGCTCTGGAGCAGAGCTCACGACAAGTCGGTTCTTCGAGAAGGCGATGTTCTGGTGGTGCAGACCGGAGACATCGGCCAAGTCTGTGCCGTGCCGCCTGAGTTCGTTGGCTCCAACTGTCACGCACTGATTATCATTCAGATGAAGCCTCATCTCGGGTCTGGTGTCTTCCTGTCGCTTCTCCTACAATCGGACTACGGCCAGAACGCGCTGCGGTGGTCACAGACAGGAGCGCTTCATCCTCATCTTGAATGTGGCCACGTCCGCGAAATACCGATCACTCTTCCACCGCCTTCCGAGCAGGATGAGATAGTGCGAGAGCTCGATCAGCAGACGGCGGAAATAGGCAGACTCGTGGCGATGATCAGCGACGGTATCGATCGCCTCGCGGAGTTTCGTGCAGCGCTCATCTCTGGCGCGGTGACGGGTAGGATCGACGTGCGGGAGGACGCAGCATGAGCGTCAAGATCGCCGAGCGAGGCTTCGAAGAGGCAATCGAGTGCGCGCTTCTCGAGAACGGGCCGGACGCCTGTGTAGGGGACTCTATGAGCGTTCGCGAGGCGCTCGCACCCTACGGCGATAGCGCGGTAGCAGGCGGTTATCGGAAGCGACGGCCTCAGGACTACGACCGGGGACTCTGCCTGCTTCACCGGGACGTGGTTGACTTCCTCCTTGCCACTCAGCCGAAGGAGTGGGAGAAGCTGCGGCAGCACTACGGCGCGGAGGTAAAGGAATGCTTCCTTGGGAGGCTCTCGCGCGAGATCGGTCGCCGCGGTGCCCTCGATGTGCTGCGCAATGGCGTCAAAGACTCTGGCTGCGCGTTCCGTCTGGCCTTCTTCCGACCAGCGAGCGGACTGAACGAGGAGCTCCAGCGGCTGCACGCCGCGAACCTGTTCGCCGTGGTTCGGCAGCTCCGCTACAGCGAGAAGAACGAGAAGAGCCTCGACCTCGTGCTGTTTCTGAATGGCATTCCCATCTTCACGGCCGAGCTCAAGAACCCGCTCAATGCACAGAATGTCGAGGACGCGATCCGCCAGTACAAGACCGATCGCGATTCTCGCGAGCCGCTCCTCGCCTACGGCCGGTGCCTGGCTCACTTCGCGGTGGATCCGGAGCTGGTGTTCGTGACCACGCGCCTTGCGGGACCGAGGACTGTCTTTCTCCCATTCAATCAGGGGCGCTTCGGCGGGGCCGGGAACCCGCCGGTCCCGCCGACACAAAAGGGCTACGCCACTCGCTATCTCTGGGAGGACATCTGGGCTCGCGACAGCGTGCTCGACCTCATCCGCCAGTTCATCCACGAGGTCGAGGAGGAAGATGAGAAAGGGCGCAAGACGAGCCAGCGTTTCCTCATCTTCCCCCGTTACCAGCAGCTCGATGCGGTCCGCAGGCTGGTCGCCGATTCCCGGGCGCGCGGTACCGGTCAACGCTACCTGGTCCAGCACTCCGCCGGGAGCGGCAAGAGTTTCACGATCGCGTGGCTCGCCCATCAGCTGTCGACGCTCCATGATGCCGGGGATCGGCGAGTGTTCGACTCGATCATCGTCGTGACCGATCGCCGCGTACTCGATCGGCAGCTCCAGCGCACCGTTCGTCAGTTTGAGCAGACCCTGGGGGTGGTAGAGAACATCGACCAGACCTCCCGCCAGCTCCGGGAGGCCCTCGAATCGGGGAAGACCATCATCGTGACCACGCTGCAGAAGTTTCCGGTGATTGCACAGGAGATCGGAGCGCTCCCGGGGCACCAGTTCGCGGTGATCGTGGACGAGGCCCACTCCTCGCAGTCGGGCGAGAGCACAAAGAGCCTCAAGGCTGTCCTGGCATCGCGGACCCTGGAGGAAGCGGAGCAGGAGGAGGCCGGGGCCGAGACGCCAGAGGAGGAGATCGAGAACGCGATCCTCGCGGAGATCCAGCGGCGCGGCCGGCTTCCTAATCTTTCAAC
>JAJRAL010000046.1 GCA_028679935.1 Methanomassiliicoccales archaeon
ACCTTGGCCGCCTTCGCCTCCTTCGCGGCTGGAGTCTTGGCCTTCTGGTCGCTTACTAGCTCGATGGCCATCATTGCGCCCATGCCTCTGATGTCACCGATGACGGGGTACTTCTGGGCCATCTCCTTCAGCCTCTTAGTGATGTAGGAGTTGATCTTGGGCACGTTCTTGATTGACTTCTCGATAAGCTCGAACTGAGCCAATGCGGCAGCGCATCCAACAGGGTTGCCACCGAAGGTGCCGCCCAGGCCCCCTGCCTGAGTGTCGTCCATGAGTTCTGCCCTTCCGGTGCACGCCGATATCGGGAAGCCGCCGCCGATGCCCTTGCCGCTGACTAGGATGTCCGGCTCTACTCCAGGCCAGTGCTGTATGCACCACATCGTGCCGGTCCTGCCGGCTCCTGTCTGGATCTCGTCCGCGACATACATCGCACCATGCTTCTTGCATATCTTGGTGATCTTCTGGTAGAATTCCTTCGGCGGGACAATGAAACCGCCCTCGCCGACGATTGGCTCGCCGATCAAGCATGCCACCTTGCCCTGGAATTGCGGGGTCGACCACAGCTCGTCAATCTTGTCCGCGCACGCGACGCCGCATTGTGGGTAGCTCATGTTCAGCGGGCACCTGTAGCAGTACGCGAAGTCGACCTTGTATGTCTCCGGCAGAGGACCGAATCCAGCCTTGTAGGGCATCTCCTTGGACGTGAGAGCCATGGCCATCATGGTCCTTCCGTGAAACGAGTGTACGAATGAGAACGCGGCGGGCCTCTTCGTGTAGTGCCTCGATATCTTGACGGAGTTCTCGACAGCCTCAGCGCCGGAGTTGAATATCGCCGACTTCGTCAAGCCTGGGTGCGGGGCGACCTTTGCCAGCTTCTCAGCGAGCCTCACATATCCCTCGTAGGGGGTGACCATGAAGCAAGTATGGATGAACTTCTCCGCCTGCTTCTTGACCGCAGCTACGACTTCCTTCGGGGCGTGCCCGACGTTCGTAACGCCGATCCCGCTGCCCATATCGATGAACGTGTTGCCATCGATGTCATGGAACAGGGAGCCAGAGGCCCAATCGATGAAGACTGGCTGACCCATGGTGACGGCCTTCGACACATATTTCTCCTTCAACTTGCCGAGCTCGACCGACTTCGGTCCGGGGACCTCAGCGGTCACGACTGAAGCTTTTTTCGCTGCCATGTAGATACCTCGAATCTCGTGCGATGAATGACGCTATTGTTCGTGCATAGTTGAAATCCTAGATATTTCTTTAGCAATTACATTATCTAGGACCTGGTTCGAAACTTACCTCCCGAGGTCAATACAGGAACGAGTAACAGTCATTCCGACCTACTTGACCATGACGGCCTTCAAGCCCTCTTCGAATATCGTCAGACCAGCGTCGAGAAGCTCTTCTGTGATGACTAGCGCGGGCATGACGCGCGCGACATTGCCCGACCTGCCGCCCTTCCATACGATGAGCCCCTTCGGGAAGCATTCCTTCTGAAGCCTGGCGAGAAGGTCAGCGTCTGGAGAGTGGGCCGTGTCGTTCTTCACCAGCTCAACTCCCACATAGAGGCCCCTTCCTCTCACTTCACCGACGGCGTCGTACCTGGATTGAAGTGCCTTGAGCCTATCGAGGACGATCTTTCCGAGCCTCGCCGAGCGCTCTTCGAGCCTGTGCTCCTGCATGAACTCGATGCCGGCTACACCCGCGGCGCATGACAACGCATTCCCCCTGAAAGTCCCGACATGGGCACCCGGCCCCCACGTGTCGAGATCCTTGCGGAAGACAATGCCCGATATCGGCAGCCCACTCCCCATCGATTTCGAAACCGTCATGATGTCCGGGGTGATTTTCTCGTTCTCCATCGCGAACATCGCCCCGGTCCTGCAGAATCCAGTCTGTATCTCGTCTGCGATCATCAGGAGGGCGTGCTGGTCGCATATTCTCCTAACCTCTGCAATGTAACCCGCTGGAGGGACCACAATTCCCCCTTCCCCCTGTATCGGTTCGATGAGGATAGCCCCCGGAGCAGCCAGCCCTGTATCCGGATCCTTGATGAGATGTTCTAGATAGTGGGCGCACGCGAGCCCGCAGTCCGGATGCTTCATACCGAACGGGCAGCGGTAGCAGTACGGATAAGGAGCGAAATACACCTCGGGGACGCCGGGAAGGTAGTTCGCTTTGGCCGCCCTCTTCGCAGTAAGGGATAGCGACACGCCCGACACTCCGTGCCAACCGCCCTCGAAGGAGATGATCCCGGCCTTCTTGGAGGTGAACTTGGCGAGCTTGATTGCGGCCTCGACGGCGTCCGCTCCGGTCGGCCCGCACATCAGCACCTTTGAGTTGTTCTTCAGAGTTCCGGGAGCGAGTTGGACCAGCTTCCTGGACAACGCGACCCGCGCCTTCGATGGGAAGTCGAGGCCGTGCGTGAACTCCTCCGCCTGAGCCTTGATTGCCTCCACGACATCGGGGTTCGAATGCCCGACATTGAGAGCTCCTACCCCTCCGCTGAAATCGATGAACTTGTTCCCATCCAGATCCTCGACCGTAGCGCCAAGACCCCTTGCGATAGCCAGGGGCACCTGGTTCGGATAAACAAGTGCATTCGAGTCGTAGTTCCTCTGTTCCGCGAGAAGGGCGGCCGACTTCGGCCCAGGGACAATCTGTCCGACCTTTGGCGTTCCTTTCAGGTTCAGCTTGACGAACGGATCCTTTGCCAAATCAGCTCACCGCTCACCTAATCGAGTAATGCGATTAAGACGATTGCGAAATACAACTGCGAGTCTATCCGTAGGCGGTCTCGACACTGCTCAAGCTCTTGCTCTTCTTCGCGGCGTCTCTGTGCAGCACCTTGAGCTGGGCCTCAAGCCGCTCAGCCTCTCTGCAGAGAGGCTCGACGTTGAGGTTCATGTGCAGAACCATCTGATCTATCGCCACGAGAATCAGTGCGGCCGCGCCTGCGTCGGCAGCGTCGGGCTTCGCCTCTGCGAGAAGCGTAACGACATCGAATCCTCGTCTCCTGCCCTCATTGAGAAGGACTCCCGCTGTGCCCGAGATGACTCCCTCGACGAACGGCTCCGCGTCAGCCTTCTTCAAGAGCTCCTGAGCGGTCTCAGTGCTGCCTATCCCGTACACTGCTATCTCGCCCTTCTCGGGCTCTTGGCCTTCCTCGCGCTCGATTATCAGGCCGCCTGCGGAGATGACGAGTCTGCACCGCTGGCCGATGGCAAAATCGATGATCGCTGTGCCTATGTCCCGAAGCAGGCTGGCAGAGGGCTGCAGTTCGGTCGAGAACACGACGATCTGCTGCTCTCCCTCCTTGAGGTCCGGCCGGGCGTATATCCTAGCTGGCCCGAGCGGCTCACCGTTCCTTATCAAGGAGAGCGTTGGGAAAGCGTCGGAATCAAGGACAGCGATGTATTCCATCTTCAGAAGAGCGATCAGGTAATTTGCGACGATCGAACTGACGAGTCCCACACTCGGAAACCCGTCGATGACGACTGCATTACGTAGGTCGACCTTCTTGAGATCAACTACTTCGACTGTGGGCATGTTGTCTAGGCATCAATCACCATGAATATAGAGATATGACCTCCCATTTCGCGCGACAGAGACAATCCGCCAAGGTTTAATAGAACAGTGCTTCATGTCCAACACGATGCCAGATGGGCCGGTGGCTTAGCCAGGATATAGCACTGGCCTTCTAAGCCAGTTGTATCGTGTTCGAAAGACGCTAAGCGCGTAAGAAACTACAGACCGGCCCGCTCTGCATCATAAG
>JAJRAL010000057.1 GCA_028679935.1 Methanomassiliicoccales archaeon
ACGGACCTGGAGAAGTTCGAGGCGCGGTACCTGCCGGCCCAGGACTTCGGCGTGCTGATCCTCACGACGACCGCTGGCGTCATAACCCACGCCAAGGCAAAGGAGCTAGGAGTCGGAGGCAAGCTCCTGGCATACGTGTACTGAGGCGATGGAAATGACGATCAGCGGATTCATAGAAGAGAAGGTAGAGGTCCCCAAGGGCGTCACCGTGAAGATCGACGGAGAGACGGTCACGGTGAAGGGCAAGGCGGGGGAGCTCAAGCGCGCCTTCCCCCACGTCAAGGTGAAGATAGCGCAGAAGGACGGCGACGTCGTCATCTCGTGCGAGTACCCGAAGGTCGCGGACAAGGCGGCCGTCGGAACCTTCACCTCCCATATCCAGAACATGATAGACGGGGTGCAGGGCGGGTTCGAGTACCACATGAAGATCGTGTACTCCCACTTCCCGATGAAGGCCTCCGTCAAGGGACAAACGTTCGTCATCGAGAACTTCCTTGGCGAGAAGGCACCGAGGCACGCGGACATCATCCGCAACACCAAGATCACGGTGAAGGGCAACGAGGTGGTGCTGCAGAACCACGACCTCGAGGCCGTCTCTCAGACGGCCGCGAACATCGAACGCGCCTGCCATATCAGGAACTTCGATCCGAGGGTGTTCCAGGACGGCATCTACATCGTCGAGAAAGCGAGGAAGGTGAAGGCATGAGTCCGGCCAAGAAGGAGATCAAGGAGATAGCCGACCTGCCCTACTACAAGGAGGAGCACGCCGAGGTGCTCAAGTCCATGGGCATCGAGACCCTGGACCAGCTCTACGACGCGCTCAGCGATGAGGATCGCTTCGAGGAGATCATCGCCGGCAAGAAGCTGAAGGGCGTGGGCGAGAAGCATGCCGAGCACTGGCTCGAGCTCATCGAGGATTCCCGGATCGAGAAGGAGGCCGAAGCCCCCGCCGGGGAAACTCAAGAGGAGGCGGTCGAGGCCGAGGAGAAGGTCGAGATCGTCGAGGAGCCTGAGGAGCCGAAGGCGAAGAAGCTCAAGGTCGAGGAGAAAAAGAAGAAGAAGGAAGAGGTCGAGGTCGTGGAGCCTGAGGCCGAGGTCGTGCCCGAAAAGGGGTACATGGCCAAGCTGAAGCCCGAGCTCGACGCCGTCACGAAGGATCTCCTTGCCAAGAGGGCGGAGATCGACTCGAGACGCCCGGCCTTCAAGCGCCAGGAATGGTTCCGGTTCCAGAGGCTCGGAGAGACCTGGAGGAAGCCGCGCGGCATCCACTCCAAGATGCGCCGGCACTACGGCTATCGTGCCCCGATCGTTAGCATCGGCTACCGCGGTCCGAAGGACGTGAGGGACTACCATCCCTCCGGCTTCCGCGAGGTGATGGTCCACACCGTCGTCCAACTCGACGCGGTGGACCCGAAGAAGGAGGCGGTCCGCGTCGGCGGAACCGTCGGCTACAAGAAGAGGCTCGCCATCGAGAAGCGGGCCGACGAACTAGGCATCAGGATACTCAACAGGACGGGATAGAAATGGACCTGAAGAACCAGAAAAGAATGGCATCGGACATCCTGAACTGCGGTGAGAGCCGGGTCTGGATCGACCCCAACCGCATAGAGGATGTCTCGGACGCCATCACTCGGGCGGACATCCGAACCGCCATCGAGTCCGGGACCATACGCGCGCTCCCCAAGAAGGGCATATCCCGTGGGAGGACCAGGTACAGACTGGCCCAGCGGAGCAAGGGGAGAAGGCGCGGACCGGGCAGCAGGAAGGGGACGGCCAACGCACGAAAGCCGGACAAGAGGAGCTGGATACAGACGATACGCCCACTCAGGGCCGAGCTGAGGAAGCTGCGCGACGAGGGGAAGATCACCCGCACCGTCTACCGCAGCTTCTACATGAAGGCGAAGGGCGGTCAGTTCAAGAGCCGGAAGAACCTGCTGAGCCACCTCGAGGCCAGCGGCAACCTGAAGCAGGAGGCGAAGTAGATGGGATCCGGACCACGTTACAAGGTGGCCTTCCGCCGCAGGCGCGAGGGCCGCACGGACTACAGGCAGAGGGCGAAGCTGCTCCGGGCCGACATGCCCCGGGCGGTCGTGCGCACCTCGCTGAGGCACTCGAGCGTCCAGGTCGTCGAGTACGACGCGAAGGGCGACAAGGTGCTGGCGACGGCGCACTCCAGCGAGCTCACCGAGCTCGGTTGGAACAAGTCGACCGGCAACCTGCCGGCGGCCTACCTCACCGGCTACCTCGCCGGGCTGAGAGCGAAGTCGAAGGGAGTGGAAGAGGCGGTGCTCGACATCGGGCTCAAGCAGCCGGTCAAGGGCGCGGCCTGCTTCGCGGTGCTGAAAGGCCTGCTAGACGCGGGCATCGAGATACCGCACGGGGAAGAGATACTCCCCTCAGAGGACAGGATCAAGGGCAAGCATATCAGCACGGACATGGACAAGTTGGTTGAAGACGTGAAGAACAAGATGGAGGTCGAGTGAAATGGAATGGACCCCTAGGACCAGGCTTGGCAAGATGGTGCTCAACGGCGAGATCACGACCATGAGCCAGGCCCTGGAAACAAGACTGCCCCTCAGGGAGCCGGAGATCGTCGACATCCTTCTCCCGGACCTGAAGGACGAAGTGATCGACGTCAACATCGTTCAGCGCATGACCGACTCCGGCAGGAGGGTCAAGTTCAGGATCACCTGCGCGGTCGGCAACGGCGATGGATTCGTGGGCATAGGCCAAGCGAAGGGAAAGGAGGTCGGGCCCTCGATCCGAAAGGCGATCGATACCGCCAAGCTGAACATCATCGAGATCAAACGCGGATGCGGCTCATGGCAATGCGGGTGCGGCACGCCGCACTCCCTGCCCTTCGACGTCGTCGGCAAGGCCGGCAGCGTCGAGGTCTACCTCAAGCCCGCCCCGCGTGGCATCTCGCTTGCGGTTGGCGACGTGGCGAAGAGCATCCTTTCGCTCGCGGGCGTGAAGGACGCGTGGGGATTCGCCAAGGGCCACACCAAGACGACCGTGAATTACGCCATCGGGACGTACGAGGCGCTCAAGGCGACCGCCGAACTCCGGGTGACGGACGAGCAGACCCAGCGCCTGAAAATCGTCTCCGGGCCAGTGAATGTGCACGTGGCGACGAGCGCCGACGTGGCCAAGGCCGAAGAGGCCGCAGCGAAGGGGCCGTGATCCCATGGCATACGCTGTAATCAGGGTGCGGGGACACGGCGACGTGAGAGGGGACATCGAGGACACGATGAAGCTCCTCAACCTCACCCGCCCGAACCACTGCGTGATCATGCCCGAGACCAAGGAGATCAGGGGAATGCTCTACAAGACGAAGGACTACCTGACCTGGGGCGAGGTAGACGAGACCGTACTGGCCAAGATGATCAAGTTCCGCGGCCGCCTCGAGGGCGACAAGCCGCTCGACGACGCGACGGTGAAGGAGCACTCGAAATACACCTCGGTAATCGCTCTGGCTAGGGCGGTGAAGAAGGGCGAGGTCTCGCTTTCCAAGCTGGATGGGTTCAAACCGGTCTTCCGGCTCAGCCCTCCGCGCAAGGGATACGGGCCCGTGAAGCACGCCTTCCAGATAGGAGGCGCGGTGGGCTATCGCGGTAAGGAGATCAACCAGCTCATCGAGCGAATGTTATAATAGCGACTATACGTTTGAGGGGAAAGACATGCCAAGCAGGACGAGGAAGTTCAGGGGGTCCAGGACACATGGCCGGGGCAAGAAAGCCGGC
>JAJRAL010000131.1 GCA_028679935.1 Methanomassiliicoccales archaeon
CGAATTACGGCGAGCGTCATAAGGCTTATGAGCGCCACTATGCTCGAAACGGTCACGAGCACCCGAATCAGTTTCTCGCTCGCGAGCCGGTCGAGCATCGTCTCCACGAGATACGGCACGGATATCGCGATCCCCAGACAATAGAAGAGGCTCTTGAGTCCAAGCTGGAACGGTTCCAAAGTAAGCTGCGAGAGGACAAACCCCGCGACGATCAGGACTGCGGCAACAGACCAGCAATAGATGATCCGGCGGCGACGTGCGCGGTGTTCATGCGGGGGCCTCGCCTGGTACACCCGGACCTTAAGTTCGTTGTCTTTCTCCAATTCCGACGCGTACTCCGCCTTCTTCGCCGTGATGAGCGGGTCGTTTGCGAGTTCGATCCGCTGGCGCTCGCATTCACAGACAACTTCCGCCCGCTCGATAAAGTGGTCGAATCCTTCGATGCCGAGCTGTTCGCCCACCGGGCGTTCTGCAAAATTGAAATCCATGATTGTCTCCTTAGCACTACGTTCTGCGCGACCCCATAAAAAGGAGCCTGCCAACGGGCAAGCTCCGGTTAATGGAAAAAACTAGGTGGCACTCTCGAGGACTTTTCGAACTTCCTCGAGTTTCTGTAATTGGCGACGAGCGAGCTTGAGCTCTTCCTCGCGCTTCGCCACGTCCTCTTTGACTTTGTCGATTTGGTTAAGCACGACATCCACCGGGCTTCTTTTCTTCCACGGTTTCCGTTCGGCCTGACCCGTTGTCTCGCCCTTCGGCGCTGCTGGTTCCGCTGACTTCTGTGCTGTCATCACGACCTCCTTGTTGGTCGAATTGTTGTTTTTGTTGCGCGACCCACGCTTCGAGCTTCCGGATGGCTTCGCGCTTCACCGGAAGCTCGATGTGGGTGTAGATGGAATTGGTGTCCTCACCGCTCGAATGCCCCATGAGTGCCTTGCGGACTTCCTGCATTACCCCTGCCTCCATGAGTCGCGTGTTGAACGCGTGTCGAAGATCATGGAAGCGGTAGTAAGAGATGCCCGCGCGACGGATGGCGGCCTTCCAGGCGGTTTTCACGATGCGGATGGGTTGATCTTTGAAGGTGAAGATCAATCCCTGGGATTGTGCTCTGGCGGCGAGTACGGCCTGGAGTCTCTGCGTGAGCGGAATCTCCCGGCCTTCCCCGCCAGCCGTTTTCGAACGCGTAACGCATAGCAGCCCTCGGCCAAGATCGACGTGTTCCCATCGTTGACCGAGAAGCTCTCCCCGTCGCATTCCGGCGTCAAGCGCGGCGATGATGATCGTGCGGAGGTGTGGCGCGGCCGCTTGAAGCAGCCGTCCTTCCTCGGCAACACTCATCACACGCCGCGGGATGCGCCGCTCGCGAACGAGCGGCATCCGAGACAACGGGTTCGCGACAAGGAGTCCCTCATCCATCGCCCAATAGAGCAGGTGGCGGAGAGCTTCCAGATCGCGGTTGACCGTGGTATCGGAAACTTGTTTATGCGCGTGGCGGTCGGCGCGGAACTCGCGTGCGAGCCCCTTGTGGATGCGCCCGATGGGGACCTCACCGAAGTACGGCAGAAGGATCTTCAGCCGGTCGAGATGGTAGGGCTTCGGCGACGCTTGGGCGATGAATCGCGCCGCAAGTTCACCGAAGGTCATCTCGGGAACGGGTACGCGCATCCCCAGCCGGGCGAGCGTCAATTCTTCCTTGAACTGCTGATCGATTTTTTGGGCGATCCGCAGATTCCCCGTGCCGGTCGATTTTGCATGCCGAACCCCATCGACATACACGTACGACCACCACACGCGTCCTCGCTTATAGAGCGACATCGATTCACCACCTCCTTTCGTTTTGTTTTTCAATGAGCCAACGAACGACCTGATTGCGGTAGAAGATGAGTCTCCCGCTTCGGCTCGCCCTGAAATGCGGCAAACCCTGGCGAAGGCATTGCTGGCGGACGGTCCACACGGAGCATCCGATGAGCCGTGCGACCTCGCCTATCGCGAGCGGCTCGCCCAAAGGCTCGTCCACTACCGCTGTTTCTCGGTCCTTCGGCTCGGGCAATACCTCGGGCAGTTCTGCCCTACGCGGAACGAGGGAAACGCTCGACGAAGCAAGCGTTCCCCGGCGAGAGCGGAACCTGACTTGCGTGTCTTTCTCCGTCACGAGCGGCCTCCCTTCTCGCGGTGCGACGAGTGGAAGCAACGCTGGATCAGCTTCCGCAACCAATGCGGAATCTGAAGCCACATCCACCAGAGGAGCGCGATGAGAATGGCCAGCCCTGCCACCGCCGCTCGGACCTGAGCGTTCGAGAGAGCAGCTTTCAGAACCTCCACTATGAAGAGCAGCGAAGACAGCAAGAGGACGGCGCCCAGGAAGAACATCGTGAGAACGACGAGCACCCTGGTCCGGAATGCCATCCTCGGTTGTGGCGTTGAGAACTCGCGGCTGCCGCACTGAGAACAGACATCCGCACTTCGCGGATTGACATGCAGCCTGGGGCAGAGCTTTACGTCATAACTCCTCCCGCAGTAATTGCAGAAGAGAGGCGCTCCCGGCGTGACGTGGTTGCAGTGGTAGCAATATTTCATGGGAGTTGAACCAAGGGTTGCCGCTCGTCGTCCCTAGGCCGCAGCCAAATGGGAGACCAGAAGCCGTCGCGTCGGATCGATTCGATGGTCGTGAACCAGAAAATCTTTTCGGTAGCTGCGGCGACAACCGAGCGGATCGATTGCAGCCTGCGTTCGGAAGTGACGATTACGAGAACTCTGAACCGCTGCGGTCCGAACTGGCCTTCGAAAAGACCTGAGAGGGCGTACCGGAGATATTCCTTTATCTTTTCCTTCCAGACCTTCCTGCCCTCGCTTCCGAGATCGACTTCGAGGAAGGCGGCGATGGTGCCGTTTGGATGGAGGATTTCAGCGTAGCCGTCGGGAATCAGGGAGAACCCTTGATGCAAGGATTCGAAGAAGCTCATCCAGCGGACAAACTGGACGGTTGTGCTGGGTCCCGATGGATATTTCAAGGTGCAGTAAATCTCGTTGATCGAGAGCTGGTGCGTGACAAAGAGATCGGCAACCAGAACCTCGTCGCGTCCCCGCCTCGGACCCCGGTATGGAACATCGACGATCCTCGCTCCCTCGGGCGACAGCGCATAGAGCGCCTTCTGTCCGCCTCCTGAAGTTCCGAGAAAGAATCGGCGAAGGAACCCCGCCCTCGTGAGCGCAAGCAGCCTGCTGTTCGCCCGCGTCGTTGAATGAAATCCTGCGACGATCTTTGCCCGTTCCCGGTCCACGACGCGCAAGATCGACAGTTCTTTGAGCAACTGACGGTCCCGCTCTTGGATCACGATAGCGCGACGGTCATTACCAGCCATGGAGCACCTCGTCGGTTTTTTGAAGGAACGTTGCCTGGCGAGCGGCGATGTCGCGCTCGATGTGCGCTCGCACCTTCCCCCGGGAATACCGCGAACGA
>JAJRAL010000184.1 GCA_028679935.1 Methanomassiliicoccales archaeon
CGAGGGTCGCTAGAGCTCCTTGCCCATGTTCAGGCTGCGTACGACATAGCCGGAGGATTTGTAGAGCTTGATCGCCCGCTCGTTGAAGCCGAACACGTGGAGGTCGACCGTTTCGGCCCCGAGCCCTCTCGAGGTCTCTTCAATCCTCGCCATCGTCGCCTTCCCGTAGCCCATCCCGCGGTACCGCTCCTCGAGGAACACTGAGAAGATGAAGACCGAGCGTCTCGGTTCCTCGTCAGACTTCAGCCAGACCCCGCCGAGCTCCTCGTCGGAGGAGCTGTCCCTGACGAGATAGAAATGATTGACCGGAGTATCGATCCCCTTGGGCAGCAGCTTTTGCGTGTCATCCTTCGATTTCTTCTTCGCCGCCTCTCCTCGGGCATAGCCGGCTTGATCGAGCTCCTCGGCGTACCGCTCGATCGTCCCCGAGATGAACGATTCGAAGCGCTCCGGTTCGAGCGGGACTAGTCTCACATCGGGCATTGATTCGAGATGTTCGCGTGGGCCTAAATGCCTTCGCCGCTCGGAATGTGGCACTTTTCGCGAACGGGCAAAGGAAGATATGTATGCAAGTGCTTACTTGCATCTACCATGGCGAAAGAAGAGCGGTCGGTGACTTCGACGCGGGACAGGATCCTCGACGCGGCGCTCGAGGCTTTCGGCACCAAAGGCTTCGCCGCCACGACGACGAAGGAGATCGCGAGGAGCGCGGGGGTGAACGAGGTGACGATGTTCCGCATCTTCGGCTCTAAGCTCAAGCTCTTCCAATCCGTGATGGAGGAGCGCTCACTGCTTCGCACACTGAAGGAAGGGATCAGCTTCGATCCGGAGCGCCCGCTTGACGATCTGCTCTATGACAACATCCGCTTCGTCCTATCCACGCTTCGCCGCAACAAGCACATGTTCATGCTCATGTTGGGCGACGCCTCGCGAATGCCCGAGATACGTGAGGCGATGGGCTCACTGATGGTGGAGAAGGGGCTGTCGATGCTCACCGGTTTCATGGGGATGCTCATCGAACAGGGTCGCCTAAAGAAGATGGACCCAGAGATCGCGGCGAGGACGATCATGGGCCTTGTCCAGTCGTACTTCATCATGAATGACGTATTGCTCCGCGAGGGTATGGACGAAGAGCGCGAGGAGCAGGTGCTTCGCGGCTATGTCTCGGTCCTCCTCGACGGGATGAGGGGGCAGGCGGCTTGAATGGCGACGCGAGCATCACGGCCGTCGAGACGAAGGGGCTGAGAAAGGAGTACGACGGCCTGGTGGCGGTCGAGGCCCTCGACCTGCGCATCGAGCGCGGCACGCTCTACGGCCTGATCGGCCCGAACGGCTCCGGGAAGACGACCACGATCAAGATGCTCGTCAACCTCCTGGTCCCGACAAGGGGCGAGGCGTTCGTTCTCCAACAGAAGGTGCCGGGCCAGGACCTGAGGCGGATCGGATATATGCCGCAAGACATGGCGATCTATCCAGACCTGACGGTGAGCGAGAACCTGGAGTTCTTCGCAGGTCTCTACGGCGTTTCCGGCGAGCGGTTCACGAGACGGGAGGCGGAAATCATCAAGGTCGTCGACCTAGCCGACCGGAAGGATTCGCTAGTGCAGGAGCTCAGCGGAGGTATGAGACATCGGGTCTCCCTTGGCTGCGCCCTGATCCACGAGCCCGAGCTCCTCTTCCTCGACGAGCCGACCATCGGTGTCGACCCGGAGCTGAGGGTGGGATTCTGGGCGTTCTTCAGAGAACTCGCGACGAAGGGGAAGACCGTTGTCCTGACGACGCACTACATGGACGAAGCGGCGAGGTGCGACATCGTAGGCATGATGCGGACCGGACGCATGATCGCCGAAGGCACGCCGAAGGAATTGATGGAGGCATCCGGCACTCCGAACCTCGAGGACGCCTTCCTAGAGTTCTCCAGGAGGCACGACGATGGATGCTAGGCGCGTGTGGTCCGTCGCCAGGCGAGAGCTCCGTGCGCTCAAGCACGACCGCCGCACCGTGGCCTTCCTCGTCCTGATGCCCCTCTTAATGATCGCGCTCTTCGGCTACACCTTCGGAGGCAGCCTGACCGACGTCAAGGTGGACATAGTGGACCTCGATCTCGGCGCCCCGGGCCTGAACCTCGGCGCGGACATCTCGGCGAAGCTCGGGCAGTCGTCCGTCCTGAAGATCGTGGCGGAATACGGACCGGGGAACGAGAGCGAGGTGGCGGCCTCGGTGCAGAGGGTCGCGGACGCGCAGATCTGGGCCACGATCATCTTTGACGCCAACTTCACCAACGAAGTGAACACGGCGATGTACAACATGACCCACGGCCTTCCTGTCCACCCCGTTCCCGTAGTGGTCAAGATAGACGCCTCCAACCCGAACCTCGCGACGGCGGTCATGGGGGAGGTGCAGATGGCGGTGCAGCAGGAGCTCGTCGAGAAATACCATCTCATCCCGCCGATGGTCGTCCAGGAGGACAGGGTTTACGGCCAGGGAGCGGAGTTCATCGACTTCTTCGCCCCCGGCGTGATGGGCCTGGCAGCGATGATGGTCACCTTCATGCTCAGCATCGTCTCCTTCATCCACGAGCGGACCGCGTTCACCCTCGAGCGAGTGCTCACGACGCCGATCACGGAGGGGGAGTTCGTCGCCGGCTATGCCCTGGCGTTCGGGCTAGTCGGGCTGATCCAATCGATCGTCATACTCTCCACGGCTGTGATACTGTTCAACATCCAAGTGGTCGGGAGCTTGCTCCTCGTCCTGCTCATCATCTTCCTCCTCGGGATAGGGATGCAGGGTCTGGGCTTCCTTCTCTCGGCGGGCGCGAGATCGGAGTTCCAGGCGGTGCAGTTCATGCCCCTGATCCTCTTCCCCTCGATCCTGCTGGCGGGCGTGTTCTGGCCGATCGAGTCGGTTCCGGAGATACTCCGCCCGGTCTCGTACTTCATCCCCTTGACCTACGCGGTCGACGGCACGAGGTCGGTGATGATTCGCGGATGGGGGTTGGACCAGGTGTGGTTTCCGATCGTGATCCTGATCGCCTTCGCGGCGGCGATGCTGCTTCTGAGCACCTACCGCCTCAAGAAAAGGGGCTGATCACGAGGCGGAGCGGATCGCTTCTTCGATGCGACCGATGACGAAGCCCTTGTCGAGGGTCGACAAGAAGAAGCCGAGTCTCGGCCCCTGGTTCCGGTCGATGAAGATGCGGTAGAGACACTGGAAGCCGGTCTTCGCGCCGATGGCGCAGGACTTCGCGCTCTCGTACACCTTGTCGTGTATCTTGTCGCCTTCCCAGTCCAACGCCTTGAGTTCCGTCAGCACGCACCTCAGGAAATTGAGCTCCTGCTCGGTGAGCTCCGCCTTCGGGAGCTGCTCGCAAACCTTGAACCGGACCTCCTCCGGCGCCCAGCCGTCTAGCCAGAAGCGGACGCATTCGACGCGCTGCTTCAGCAGCTCCTCGTCCTCCTTCGGCAACTGCGTTATCCGTTCGGTGCGCTTCAGGATCGCGAGCACCTTCTCGAACGAGTCGGCTATCTGGACCACCGAGACGAGATGCCGGTACGGTATCTGGGTCGGCTGCTGCGCCCTAGGTCCGTTCGGCTGCGCCAGGACGTAGGCTCTCAGCAGGTCGATCTCCTTCTCGTCCGCGCCCCCCTTGTACTGCAACTGCTCGACGCGGTCGTACTCGTCCACGACGTCTAGTATCCCGAGCCCGGAATCGTAGTCAATGTGCCGGTCCGGGTTGTAGCGCAGGAACGAGTAGTTGAGCACCGGCGGCGGGGTCATCCTCAGCGCGTCGACGCCCGTGACCGCGGAGCCGGTCGACTTATGTATCTGGCCCTTGCCCTTCAATTGCACGAACTCGTATGGCACGGGGAACGGGGGCTCGATGCCGAGCACCTCGCGGGCGAACCTCTTGCCGGTGTCGTAGGAGCCGCCGGCGGCCGCGTGGTCCTTGCCGAACGGCTCGCAGGTGACCCCGAACACCTTCCACTTCGCGGCCCACTCGAGCCGCCATGGGAGCTTGCCCTGCGCCCGGCGGATGTCCGCCTTGCCCTCGTTGCCGCAGGTGCAGACGTAGTGAACGTAGGGGTACTGGTAATCGACGATGCGGCCAGCCGAGAGCCTACCGCAGCTGGGGCAGAGCGGCGTGTAGGGGAAGAAGTCGGGCGGCACCTCGCGGCCGGTGACCTCCCTCAGGATCGTCGCCACGAGCTCCTTCTTCTTGATGATCGTGTCGATCGCGTCGGCGAAGTCGCCGAGCTCATAGTGCTCGTGCGTCCAGTGGATCTCCGGCCTGATCCCCAGCTCCTCGATCGCCATCAAGAACGGGGTGATGAAATGCTCGGCGTAGCTGGCGTGCTCGCCGCAGGGGCAGTCCATGAACGATATGGGCTTGCCGATCTCGGCCTCGTACTTCTCCGGCAAGAAAGGGTAGCGCTTCCTCAGCGGGTCCAGCGAGTCGACGAGGTAGATTAACTTCGCGTCGACGTCCTTCTGCCTCAGGGCCTTGAAGACCGCCTGCGCGGTGATCGCCTCCCTCAGGCTCCCAACATGGATGAAGCCAGAAGGGGTGATGCCGGTCGAGATCAGGTGCTTGCTGCCCTTTTCCTTGAGTTCCCCGGCTATAACGTCGGCCCAGTGCATGGTTACCAGGCGCGCAAGGCGAACGCACGAATATTAATGTTACTAGTGCG
>JAJRAL010000087.1 GCA_028679935.1 Methanomassiliicoccales archaeon
ACCCTCTCGTCGTTCGCGTGCAATGCGTTGACGATGCGCATCTTCTGATCGGGCTCAGTCCTCGCGAACACCTGGGAGGTGCGGAGCATCTCGCCTAGCTTCGCATCGTCTGCGCTCGCTATTTGATCGCCGGTGACGACGCCGGCGTTCGAATCCAAGCCAACCATCGAGGCGACCCGCGATGCCGTCTCGGGATGGTCCCCGGTCACCATGATCGTCCTGACGCCGGCCCTTTCGATGGCGGCGATTGCCTCCTTGGCCTCGACGCGCGGCGGGTCCAGGAAGCCCATCAGTCCGAGGAAGGTGAGGCCGCTCTCCGTCCTGTCTGCTTTCAGGCTGAACTCGCCAGCCGATCTCTCCGCGAACGCGAGGACCCTGAGCCCGTCGTTCGCCATCGACTGACCCACGTCGAGCAGTCGCCGCCTCTCGTCCTCCGAGAGAGACCTAGTTCCGCTCTCATCCCTCAGCTCGACGCAGCGAGCTAGGACCGCTTCCGGCGCCCCCTTGACCGCCACGTAGTCAGCGCCGTTGGATGCGTGCACGGTCGACATGAGCTTGCGGTCGTTGTCGAACGGATTCTCGTCCCTGAGGGGATTCGAGGCCCTGAGCGCCTCTGGATCGATGCCGAGCCTGACCCCCTCCTCGAAGAGCGCGACCTCTATCGGGTCTCCCCTCACCCCCTGCTTGGTCGCCACCGCGTCGGAGCAGAGTATCCCGGTCTTCGTAATCTCATTCCGCATCCCTTCCGGGCTGACGGAGGCGACGGTCATGTGGTTCTTGGTGAGCGTGCCGGTCTTGTCCGTGACAATGACTGTGACGGCACCGAGCGTCTCCACCGCCTTGAGCTTCTTGACCACGGCGTTCTGCTTCGAGAGGCGATAGCCGCCGAGCGCCAGCACCATAGTGATGATGATCGGCAGTTCCTCGGGGATCGTGGCGAAGGCGAGCGATAGGGCGGTGAGGAGCATCGTCTCCGGCGGCTGCCCATTGATGAGCCATGCAAGAAGAGGGATACCGAAGCTGAAGCCGAGCGCAATGAAGACCATCCATTTGGTCAGGTCCCTCATGGTCTGCTGCAGCGGCGTGCGCGGCGGCTTTGCGCCCTTGGCCAAGGCGGCGATCTTGCCGAGTTCCGTCCTCGGCCCAGTCTCGACGACGACGCCGACACCCTTGCCCCGGGTGACGAGGCATCCGGCGAAGGCCATATCCGCGCGGGCGCTCAACGGCGCGTTCTCCGCGACGACCTCCTTGGGGCTCTTCGAAGAAGCTCCGGACTCGCCGGTGAGGGGGGACTCGTCGATCATTAGGCCGTACGATTCGATGATGCGGACGTCTGCCGGGACCCTGCGGCCAGCCTGGAGAAGGACGACGTCGCCGGGGACGAGGAACTCCGAATCGACCTCGAGGTACTGCCCGCCACGCTTGGTAAGCACGAGCGACCGTGCCATCGTCCTCAGCGAACGGATGGTCCGGCCAGCCTTGATGTCGTTATACGCCTCGACGCTGACCAGGGCGACGATGACGGCGAAAATCGTGATCGCATCGACGAGCTCTCCCGAGAGCGCGTAAACGGCGCCGACGACCAGGAGGAGGATGATCATCGGCTCGGTGAACTCCTCGAGCGCCTCGCTAACGAACTTCTTCTCCTTCTCCTCCCTGATCGCGTTCCGGCCAGTCTGCTCAAGACGACGCTTTGCTTCTTCCTCGGAGAGCCCTACATCTCCGCTGGTCGCGAGGCTCTCCAGGACGGAATTCGATGGGAGCGAATGCCATGGCTTCTCCACTTGCGCCTCTCCCGGTCTCAACGGATAGTGCAGCTCATCGCTTTTGTAGCTAGCCCTAGGCGGCATGTCCCTGCAGGCCTAGAGCTTCCTCACGCGCTTGCCTACGACGAGAAAGATCGCGACCGCTCCGACCACCATGATGATGTCCATCATTACCCAGAAGTAGTTCGGCACCGGGGTGAGCATGACATACCCGAGGTCGAGCGTCTGCCCGTCGACAAGGGTCACCGTCTTGGTGTAGATCTCGTACCCAGTGTAGTTGATGGTCAGGTTGTAGGTTCCCGCGGCCTCGAGGAAGTCAAAATAGCCGCTCGATCCGGTGGTCGTCGTGGCGACCTCCTGAGAGCCCTGGGACAGGATCACCTGGGCGCCATTGACGCTCCGATTGTCCTTGTCCTTGACGATGCCGGTCAGGGTGCCGCCCGCCGCTTGGATGAGGCCGATCGACGGTCTGTCGCCGGACTGAGCGGTGGATGCCGTGACGATCGCGGCGACCGCGCTGAGGACGATCAACGCTCCGACGAGCGCTGTGAGAACGAATGCGAATCTTGGGACCCTTCTCATGCTTGGCCTTGGGCAGAGATGGCCTCCCATGTATCAATTGTTTGTGTCTTGGTTTGCAGGGCCCTATCCAATCGCGCCGAGCTTCCCCAACGCCGCGGCGCACTGCCCGGTCGCGATTCCGCCGTCGCCGTTCGGCAGCTTGTCCGGAACGATGAGAGTGAGCCCCCTCGCCCTCGCAAGCTCCTCCACCGTCTTGGTGATGGTGCGATTGTACGAAACGCCGCCGGTGATCCCGATCTCCTTTAGGCCCGCCGAGGAAGCCCTCTCCGCCGCCACGTCGACCAGGCCTTCTAGGAGTGCATCCACGAATGATCTCGCCTTGTCGTCGGGCGACCCTTTCGACTCGATCATCTGGGCGAACATGGGGACGGTCTGGACGATCCCTCCGACCCTACTCACCTCGATCGGTATCGAAGCTACGCCGTGTTCCAGGTGTCGCTCTAGCTTCATTGCCGGTTCCCCGTCGTAGGACCTGTTTGAGCACACGTTCAGTTCGGCTGCGACCGCGTCGAGGGTCCTCCCGAGGCTAGTCGTCCGCGGCGCGGAGGGCATCATCTTCACGAGAAGCGGCGCCTCTGGCAACCCTTCCCCGCTCGTCAGTCCAGCCATCTCCCTGATGGCGAAGGCGAGTCTTCGAACGTCATAGACGGCCCTCTCTCCGCCTATCAAGGGGATCTCCTGCAAGTGGCCTACCCTCTGGTAGCCTTCGAACGTCGCGTGGAGGACCTCCCCTCCCCAGGCCACGCCATCCTCGCCGTATCCCGTACCATCGAGCGTCAACGCGACCATCTCGTCCCGCCCGCTCTCGGCCATCAGCGCGGCGGCGTGGGCCCAATGATGTTGGACCTCGACCAGATCCGCCTTGTTCTTCTCCGCAAGACGGGAGGCGAGGCGCCTCGTGGTGTACGCGGGGTGCATGTCCATCGCCACCGCCTGAACGTCTTTCACTCCGAGGAGTCGCATATGGTAGTCCAATGCCGATTCCAGGAACTCGATGACGCCATAGGACGAGCCGTCGCCGACGTACTGCGTCTGATGTATTCGTCCTCCGAAGGCGAGCGCCCCGGCGATGTTCTCCTGCGGACCGACGCCGATCGCCGTCGCTCCGGCGGCGAAGGGAATGCTGGACGGCACGTCGCCACGGGATTTGCGCAGGAAGAAGGTGTTGTTGCCGAAGGTCCTGAGAACGGAGTCATCGCAGCGGTTCGCGATTCTGCGGTCATGCAGCAGGTAGTATTCGGCCCCGAGCTC
>JAJRAL010000130.1 GCA_028679935.1 Methanomassiliicoccales archaeon
CCCGTGCTGGTCCTGGTGGCCTACCTTTTCACCGACTTCGACCTGTCCATCTTCAAGGACAAGATACTGTGGCTGGTGGGTGGGCTGAACGCCATCGGTCTCTTCCTGCAGAACGCGGGCATGACCAGCACCTCCGCCACCAACGCCGTGCTGTTGATCGACATCAACGTGGTTTTCGTGGCCATACTCGCCGCGCTCATCCTCAAGGAGAAGATCACCAAGTTCACCATACTCGGTCTGCTCATCGGCCTTTTCGGGGTGTTCTTCGTCACCACCGGAGGGAACCTCAATGGGCTGACGGACGGCAGCCTGACCGGCAACCTCCTCGTCCTTTCGGCGGGAGTTGTCTGGGCCTTCTACATCGTCTATCAGAAGAAGTTCGTAGACAGGAGGGTCGAGCCGTACATGACCTCGGCGGCCGTCGTCACCACCGCGGCGATAACCTCGATCCCGATCGCCCTGATCTTCGGCACCCTCGGCCCGCTCGACACGGCCGGCGGACTATCGCTCATCTACCTCGCCGTGTTCTGCACCGGCGGCGCGTGGCTCCTCTACATCATGGGCCTCAAGGGCAGGGGCGCGACCGACTCCTCGGTCATCCTGCTCCTCGAGATCGTGTTCGCGATGATCTTCGCGGTTATCATCCTCGGCGAGATGCCTGGTTGGCCGACCGCGATAGGGGCGGTGCTGATCATCGTCTCGATCATCCTGGTCAACGTCAGGCCGAACGGCGGGAAGGATACCTGCGAGGGGCCGAAAGTCACTTGAGGAGCAGTGCTTGAGCCTTCTCCCTCTGGTCCACGCCGATCGCCATCTGGACATCATCGGATGACTTCGAAGCGAGCATGAAGAGGCTCTCGATGTTGATCCCCGCCCTTGCTAGCTTCTTCGTCATCTTGGCCAATTCGCCAGGCTTGTCGGATAGCGAGAGGACAAGGACGTCGCGCTCCTTGAACTCCAGCCCGCCGCTGGTGAGCACCTTGCGCGCGCTCGCCTCGTCGTCCGTGATAACCCGGACGATGGCTGGGCTTCCGCCGAGATCGGTGGAGATGCCCCTCACGTTCACAGCGTTCTTGGCCAAAACCGCTGCAAGCCTGGCGACCTCGCCTGGCTTGTTCTGGACGTAGACCTCGAACTGCCTCAATCAAACACCGCTCTCCCTATTGTAGACGAGGCGTAGAAATACGTTGCTGAGCAAACGGCACCGTCACGGCTTCGGCGGGGGCGCGCCGGTCATCAGCACGGCAATCATGAATATCGCGGCAAGGAGCAGAAGGCCGACGACCCTACCCGCCGGATTGATCAAAAAGAACTCGAGCGAGAAGCCGGTCGCCTTTCCGAACGGTCCACACTGGCGCATGACCGAAAGCACGACCTGACCGTTGAGCTTCGACTGCCCTTTGGTACGGTCGCCGAAGGTGTAGGCGATCTCCTGCCGCTTCGCTTCCTTCGGCAGGAACTTGAGGATGTCAAACAGGACCTTGAAACCTCTCCTCTCAAATCTGTCCCCCTTCCGGACGATGACGCCTCGTACCAGCTCCGTCCGTCCGCCGAAGAAGCCGCTCATCAGGTCCGTCGAACCAGGCTGTCGCCTTAGCCAGAGATAGGTTGCGGCGAGCTTGTGCGCCCCCTGCGAGGCGATCCTCCTCGAGAACGTCAACGGCCCCATCGTCTGTCTGGTCCCGATGACCAGGTCGGCCCCTCCCTCAAGCGCCGAATAGAGCCCGGCCACCGAGGCGGGCGGATGCTGGTAGTCAGCATCCATGTTGATGAAGTACGGGGTCTCGACGGCGAGGACCCCCTCCATGACGGAAGCGGTGAGGCCTCTCCTCGTGTTCTTGCGTTCGATCAACCTCAGGCCAGGATATTGCTTTGTCATCGCTTCCACGGCAGCGGCGGTCCCGTCCCTTGACGAATCGTCGACGACGATGATGTGGGCAGAGGGGTACATCGAGAAGAGCTCGGGCACGATGATACGGACGTTGTCGGCCTCATCATAAGTGGGAAGAACTATCGTTAGCCTGGCGTAAGAGTCCACAACGGTCTGAGCCATTCCCACTCCGGCGGAAAGAAGCCCATAGCGATATTTATTCCTTGTGGGGCCTGGCGACCACCTCCATGACGCGAATCGGTCGGGCGCGTTCAGGGAGGCGCAGGATCCGCTTACCGTGGCATCTCTAAATAACCGCCAGACGATTATGCAGCGGTTCTGATGCCCAGCATCTCGGTCGGAATCTGCGCCTACAACGAGGAGAGCAACCTCCTTCCCTGCCTCGAGTCCGTTTCGTCACAGGCGCTGAGGGGGTTCGATCTCCTCGAGGTGCTCGTGGTCTCGAGCGGCAGCACCGACCGCACCAACGAGATCGCTTCGGCATACGAGAAGAAGGACCCGAGGGTCAGGCTAGTGGTGCAGCAGGAGAGGAAAGGCAAGAACGCCGCCATCAACCTCTTCATGACCTTGGCGAAGGGCGACGTCCTCGTCCTTGTGAACGCCGACAACCGCCTCACGCCCGGCTGCCTCCAGGCGCTGCTCGAGCCGTTCCTGGATCCGACCGTCGGCGTTGCCGGCGGGCATCCCATCCCGACGAACTCGAAGGACTCGTTCTCCGGCTTTGCGGTGCACATGCTCTGGGACATGCATCACCGGGTGGCGCTCATCGACCCGAAGATCGGCGAGTTGATGGCGTTCCGTCCCTTGGGGATCGTGCTGCCCGAGGGGACACAGTCTGACGAGGATATCATCCGCATGGAGAGCGAGAAGCGCGGGCTGAGG
>JAJRAL010000043.1 GCA_028679935.1 Methanomassiliicoccales archaeon
GCAGGCCCATCTCCTCGATCACTTCCATGAGGAGGCGGTTGATGATGCCGTGCCCGCACCCGGGACAGTAGTGGAAGTGAGCTTCTCTTAGCAGTGCCGGCCGCTTGTAGACGAACTTTGCGCCCTCGGCATTTGTGCCGTCGATTTGTGGACCCTCGGCGTCTGCGCCCTCGACCTTTGGGGCCTCGGCGTTTGGGGCCTCGGCGTTCACAGCTGCCTGTTTGGATTCGGTCTTCATGGTTGCTTCCCGTTGCCCTCGGACTGTGCCTGATAGTAATGACGGGAGATGATCCTGTAGAGCTCGACAGGCATCGGGATGACCCCTCCAGGTCTGCCGTAGAAATGCACCCGTCCTTTCCCCTCCAGCGCGAGGCGCACGTCCTCGACCATCTGCCCTGCGCTCATCTCGAAGACGAAGAAATCGTTCACGGTCTTGACCATCTCCTGGAGAGCCTTCGCCGGGAACGGCCACAGCGTGATAGGTCTGATCATGCCGACCTTCAGGTTCTCCTGGCGCAGTCTCTTGATAGCGCCCTTCGCGATCCGCGCGCCTATGCCGTACGCCACCACGATCATCTCGGCGTCCTCGGTCAGATAGGTCTCGTAGCGGACCTCGTTCTGCTCCATCAACTGGAATTTCCTGAAGAGCTTCCAGTTGTGCTCTTCCTGGAGCTTGGCATCGAAGATGAGGGAGTAGACGTAACGCGCCGGTCTGTCGTTTGCCCCGGTGAGGATGTAGTCCTTCTCGTAGTCGGGAGGACGTTTCAGATCGTCGAAGTCGACCGGCTCCATCATCTGCCCCAGCATGCCGTCGCCGAGGATGATGACCGGATTGCGGTACTTGTCGGCGAGGTCGAAGGCCAGAGGCACGACCTCGGTGAGCTCCTGGACCGACCCGGGCGCAAGGACGATGGTCCTATAGTCGCCGTGGCCTCCGCCGCGGGTAGCCTGGAAGTAGTCCGACTGGGCCGGCGAGATGTTGCCCATTCCCGGCCCGCCTCTCACCATGTTCACGATGACGGCCGGCAGCTCGTCGGCCACCAGATAGGAGATGCCTTCCTGCTTCAGACTGATACCGGGACCGCTGGACGACGTCAACGCCCTGGCCCCGGCGACGGACGCTCCGAGCACCATGTTGATCGCCGCGATCTCGCTCTCCGACTGGATGAAGATACCCCCAGCTTCCACCATACGCTTTGCCATGTGCTCCATCAGCTCGTTCTGCGGCGTGATGGGATACCCGAAGTAACAGGTACATCCGGAAAGGATCGCGGCCTCGCTGAGCGCGGCATTCCCGCTCATCAGACGCTTCATAGTCTCTCCACCTCGATGGCGACGTCGGGGCACATCAGAGCGCACACCCCGCAACCGGTGCACCCTTTGGCTGCATCGAAGGCCGCGACGAAATACCCCTTGAGATTCAGTTCATCGGAAAGAGAGATGCTCTTCTTCGGACAGAGCTCGATGCAGTAGAGACAGCCTTTGCAGCGCTCCCTGTCTATCTGGATCCGGCCTTCCAACAATGATTACCTCCGCGCTTCCATCTGGGCTTGGTGCATATTACCGGAAGCAGCCGGAAAGGGCAGAAAGGAAAGCGCCGGATGCTGGGCAAATATGTGCGGGCTATTCCTCTTCCCGCCAATGCCAGTCTCTGTTCCCCTTGAAGACGTTCGCGTTCATCTCGTTGCTTAGGTGGACCAAGTGTGCCCCGGGGAAGCGCTCGGCCATGGCGTAATAGAAACCGGCCACGTCGTGGGTCCGTGTCAGCTCTTCCTCGGTCGCCGCCAGGTATTCGCGCGTGAAGTCAATCGAGCTCCTATCGAATTGCATGCCGGGCTTCTGATGGCCGGGGATGATCACTTCGGCACCCATCTTCTCTATCTTGTCGAGCTCGGTCATCCACTGCTTTCGCTCGTCCGCGGTGAGCTCGCACGTGAACGGGTGAGCCTGGTTGAAGAGCACGTCGCTGGCATACAAGGTCTTTATCGCCGGGATCCAGACCATCGTGTTGTAGCGCATGTCCCCGATGACCCTGGAAATGATCTCCAGGCGCTCTCCTTCGAGCTCCAGGTAGTCTTGCTCGAGCGGCTCGACTTTCACGGTCTTCCGGCACACGTTGTGAGCCCCAATCACGCTTTCCCAGATCTCGATCTTGCCGAAGAACTGCTTGTTTATGATGTCCGCTTCCGACGGGATCGCCACCACCCGGGCCCGCGGAAAAGCCTCCGCGATCGTGCCTGCTCCGAAGTAATGATCCGGATGGGCATGGGTGAGATAGATCGTCTTGAGGTCCTTGCCGGTCTCGAGTATCTCCGCGATGAGCCGGTAGGCGTTCGACAGCGTCCACTGCGCGTCGATCAGGACCGCGTCGGTCTTTCCTGTAACGATGACGGAAGCCACTTCGAACCCCGGTTCATCGCAGAAGAAGACCTTGGTCGCCAATGAGCCCGGCGCGCTGGCGTTCAGTCTGATCTCCACTTGAGTTCCTTCTCCGGCAATCTCTCCGGCAGTCGGTTTTCTGGGGAGTCTAGCACTCGGGACGGGGTGCCGAGCATCCGGAAGGCGCACTCGCTCGCTTTAGCGAACCCGCCTCCGGCCCGCAAAAACGGCACTCTCGATCATGTAGAACGAGGCGATCGCTGCAAAGAGGATCGCGCTCGTGACAGGGCTCGCAAACGCGATCAGCGTGGCGACCAGATACACCCAGGGCCCCGGTATGTAGCTGCGAGTGATGCCGCGGACCGTGAGGGGATCGGCATCGGCTTCGAGCAACCTCCTACCGATGGAGGCGTAGAACCAAAGCACGTTGTAGAGAACCGCCAGGACGGTCAGCGTCGCCCCATACAACAACGCGGCCGCTCGGCCATCGGGGCCTCGAAGGTGCTCGGCCAGGAGTTGCGTGGGAAAGGGCACGAAGGCGACGAGCATCAGGAACACCGTGTTAATAAGCAGGAGGGTCCTGTCGACTCGAGCGATCTGATGCATGACGACGTGGTGGTTGATCCACATGACGCCGATGCTGAGGAAGCTGACCGCGTAGCCGGCTACGCTGGGCCAGGAATGCAGGATGCCCGAGCCCAGCGGAGAGCCGCTCACGTGGACGTTGAGGATGAGAAGTGTCGCCGCGATCGCGAAAACGCCGTCGCTGAAGGCCTCGAGCCGCCCGGTCGTCATTATCGGCCTGGCAGCGGA
>JAJRAL010000192.1 GCA_028679935.1 Methanomassiliicoccales archaeon
ATAGTGGTCCACTCAGCCTGGCCGCTTCAGGGGGTCCAGTACAACCCCACCAACACCCTCCTGAAGGATTCTCTCGATGCCGCCAGGAAGTTCCTCCAGATCGTCTGGGAGAAGATCGAGCCCTATGTCGGCTGGATCAAGGACGGCCTCGAGCGGATCTACCGATTCCTCCAGGACGCCTTCGAGGTCGTCGCGAGCTTCGCCACCAAGGTCGTCAAGGTGCTCTCCCAGGCCCTCCAGACCATAGTGGAGACCCTTCAGGAGTTCGTGCAGCGGATCGCGGATTCGGTCCTGGGAAAGGTGGTGAAGGCGTACATAGACCTCGCCGGCCGCGTCCAGATCAGGGTGTCGCTGCACGGGTTCCTCATCATCGTCCAGACGAATCTGCCAGACCTACTGTACAAGCACGGTACGGACATGTTGAGGGTCATCGTCTGCACCGACCGACTCGGGCCGACGCTGTCCTTCGGAGTGCGCGTCGCGCGCTTCTCCGACGGAAGCTACGATATCCTCGCCAACGGGACGGTCGCGTTCAAGAATACCAAGGTCGACGTCCTGATCGATCCTTTGATGAAGGTCCTCCGCAGGCTGGTCGAAGTCCATTGCTCCTCGAAGACCTGGGCGATGGACCTTGTCATCCCGGAGGTCGAGCCGTACAACCAGGCCAAGGTCAGCACGGCCGACATCCCCGGCGTGGGCGCACTCCTGTCGAACATCCCGCTCCCAGCCATCGGCGCTTCGGCCTCCATTGAGGCGGGCATGAATCTGAAGTTCTCTCCACCGTTCCCGTCCGATGTGGTGGTCAACGAATTCGAGTCCAATCCCGCCGGCGCGGACTCCGGGAAGGAGTGGGTGGAGCTGTACAACCCGCTGGGGACCCCAAAATGCGTGGACGGATGGATGATTGCGACGATGCACGGGAAGAACGAGGCGCTTTCGATCCAAGGGACCATACCGCCGAACGGGCTGTCAGTGTTCTCATTCCCGGGGACCTCGATCGACAATGGGGACGATGAAGACCCCTTCACCGATGGCGACTCGATCATACTGCTGGACGCTGCGGGCGTGCCGGTCGACGTCACCCCTGTCCTGAGAGATACTGCTAACGACGGCCGGACGAACCATCGCAACTGGGACGGCGGCCCACGATGGGAGTTCGAGGCCGGAAGCCCAGGCGGCTCGAACGGCATCCCCATAATCCTCGCAAGCTCCGACTTCATCGCCAAAGCCCTGTTCGAGGCGTTCAGGGAGGCGTTCACCGAGACCAAGCTGCAGGAGGTGACTGCCTCGCTGGACTTCCTGATAATGTTCTCGAAGCGCGTGCTCCGAAACTTCATAGACAACCTGCTTTCCATCATCTCGGAAGTCATCCAGGAGGTGGCGTTCTACTTCGAGGTCACGATCAACGACGCCACGGCAAGCGCGGGGGCGGGCCTCAGGCTCTCGTTCGTCATCACGGGCGAGGCGATCGAGAGCATAGTCAGATGGCTCGTCCAGGTCCTTGCCACCTTCATAGTGAACCTCGGCCGCGCAGGCAACCCCGTTGCATACCCATCATTCCCCACGAGCTTCCTGTCGGGACTGTACCTCAGCTTCCAGGCTATCTTCTTCGTCGGGATGCCGAAGATGATCCGCGCGCTCGGGGCGATTGGAGACCTTCAGCAGAGGTTCACATTCGCGGTCTCGATCTCCCCCAACATACCGGCGATCGGGAAGCTCATTGGGAGGAACTGGGGCGCGTGGGATGTGTCATTCGGGGCGTGCATCGAGGAGGTGCCTAGGGCCTTCGCAGTCGGATTCCTCACCAACGACAGGATGGGCGATTCCATCGACTATTGGCTCGTGAAGGGCCGGATCTACGGGAAGTAACGATCAATGGCCTTCGGATCCCATCGGGCGCACTGCACTTCGTTCTGTGCTGACTACTCAGAAGCCCGTTTGCAGGTCCGCTTTATATCTTCCTCCAGTCCGGTCAGGCAAGCCGCCATGCCCATTGCTCCCTTCCGTCCAGGTAAGGCCAAAATGAGATTTCAACTCGTTGGCTTGCCTCTCCAGGCCCGACTAAATGAAGGTCGGTGAGAAGCAAAAGGAGGATGTAGGAATGGTTGACAGAGTGAGAACAGCAGATGGAACAGATCCGCGCCTTGAGGGAGGGGCGTATCGGATCAGGCGCGTCCGCGTCCTGAAGAGAGGAGTGGCCATGAGGCATCTCATTCCGCTCTTGGTGGCGCCTCTGATCCTGTTGGCGTTCGTGCTGCCCTTCACGCCCATGGCCAAGAGCGCCGGCCCGACGATCGTGATACCCCCCGGAACGATTGACCCAACGACCATCCCGAAGTGGGTGAACCAGCTGGACGGACCGCCGCCCGTGTGGATGCCGGACAGCCAGACGTACGACGATGACATGACCCTCGTCTCGGAACAGTATACCATAACGATGAAGGGGCACATGCAGCAGATACTCCCGACGGGTTATCCGATGACCCCGCAGTGGGGCTACTCGGGCAACGCAAGGGATGCCGTCACTGGACAGAGCATCGGATATATCTCGAACTCCCCGGGAGCGTCGTTCGAGGCAACCAGGCACGTCACAAACTACGTGAAGTACGTCAACGAGGTGACCACGGACCACATGTTCGCGGTGGATCCTACTCTTCACTGGTCCAACCCGAACAACATGGAGATGCCGATGCCGCCGTTCCTCCCGTACCCGCCAGGCTACGCTGAGGCGCAGTCGAACGTGCCGCTCGTGCCGCACCTGCACGGAGGGGAGGTCCAGTCCACATTCGATGGTGGGCCAACTGCATGGTGGACAGCAACTGGTGTCCACGGCCCAGGCTACTCGACCCTGAGTTCGACGGAGGCGAATGCCGCGGTGTACGAGTACCCGAACAACCAGCCTGCCACGACATTGTGGTACCACGACCACGCACTCGGTTTGACGAGGACCAA
>JAJRAL010000025.1 GCA_028679935.1 Methanomassiliicoccales archaeon
TAGTAGGATCCGGGGGAACGTGGTGCAGCACGATGTCATCGGCATCATGATCGACAACCGGTCGGAGCGCAACGTGTGCATCGACAACGTGGTCCGGCTCAACGTCGGCCTCGGGGTCTTCGTCCAAGGGAATTCCAACACGTTCCTCGCCAACTCCTTCTACGACAACGATCAGGCGAACACGAGCACCGGTTGGAAGCCGTCGGCCAGGGACGAAGGGCTCGGCAACCTCTGGAACACTTCCGGCTCCCCGCATGGCTTCGGCAACTACTGGGGCAACTTCACCTCAGCCGCTCACGATGGGATACTCGACGATCCGGTGCCGATCGTGACGCATGCCTCCGAGCCGCGGTACGACCATTACGGCCTGCAGTATCCGCCCTCCACCCCTTCAGCTCCGCTTGGCCTGAGGGCGACGTCGACCGAGGCGGGGATATCGCTCACCTGGTCGCCGCCCGTGAACGTCAGTGGCTCCGCGATCACGTTCTACAGCGTCTATCGCTGGAACGGATCTGCATGGACCATACTAGCGATGACGACGAGCACCTCGATTTCAGACCAATCCGTGATCGGCGACGGCACAGAATACTCCTACTGCGTTTCGGCGATGAACCTGATCGGCGATGGTCCCCTGTCCACGAACGTGACTCTGATGTATCAGAAACCGATCAGCTCGGCTATCTGGCTCGGCCTCGGCGTCCTCATGGCGGGCTTCACGCTGCTCGTAGCAATCGCCTTGACGAGAGTGAAAGACGCCTGATGATTGGCATCGCTCTGAAAAGGGAGGCCCTCATGAATCGGACCCCGTTCCATAGGAGAACGACGCGGAGGTTCGCAGGGAGGATGGAAGGAAGGGCTAGATGGGCTGGACTCTCCTCACGCCGTTAACGTCGGCGCAGCGGATATCATCGCTTGCATCCATATGATGGACCAACCGCCGGGCAGGCTCAGCCAGCAATATCTGGGATGGATAATCCCACCGCGGCAACCATTTAATACTCGACTGGGGGGAGTTTTTAATTGGGGTTCGGAGAAGGGGGAGTTCCTGAGCCCCGAAGGGGAGAGAGATGAGTAACGCAGTTGTTGCGAAACTTGAGAACGCGGTCCTTGACATGGACGAAAATCTTGCGAAGACCGCCGCCAACGAGGTCCTGTCCAACAAGCTCGACGTCGTCGGAGCGGTCAACGACGGCCTTGTCAAGGGCATGAAGACCGTCGCTGGGAAGTACGAACGGGAGGAGATCTACCTTCCGCAGGTGCTTGCCTCTGCCAACGCCTTCTACGCAGCGTTCGACATCCTTCGCCCGCACATGGTGGCCGGAGCCAAGGCGGCTGGGAAGAAGGTGGCGATATGCGTCGTCGAGGGCGATATCCATGACATCGGCAAGAACCTGGTGAAGACGATGATCGAGGCCAACGGGTACCACTGTATCGACATGGGCCGGGACGTTCCGATCGAAGACTTCGTGCAGTGCATCGTGGACAATAAGCCCGAGTACGTCGCGATGTCCACTCTGATGACGCCGACCATGAAGAGCATGCGCAGGGTGATGGAGGGCATGGTGGACGAAGGGGTGCGAGATGGCCGGATGGTCATGATCGGTGGCGGGCCAGTCGATGCGGAGTTCGCCTCCGAGATCGGCGCCGACTTCTATGGCGACGACGAGAATGAAGGTGTGTCCTGGCTGAAGGAACAGGACAAGAAGAGAGGTGAGTGAGATGGAAGAAATGACACCGCTGCAAAGGGTCGTGACCACCATCCAGGGCGGCACGCCGGACAGGGTCCCGATCATCCTCTACTTCCAGTCGGCGGCACAGCACGCCGCAATCCGGGACGACTACACCTGGAACGAGCTCCTGAACAATCCGGTCAAGCAATACAGGAACATCGTCCAGCAGTACGAGTACTACGGCGCGGACAACATGTTCCTGCCGCTGGACTTCAGGGTGGAGGGAGAGGCGTTCGGGAGCAAGTGCGACTACCTGCTCAAGTGCGGTAACGGGATGAGGATGCCCGTGGTCACACAGTTCGCCATCCAGGGCAAGAATGAGATAGACGGGCTCGAGGTGCCAGACCCCAAGACGGCCGGACGGTGCCCGGTGATATTGAAAACAATCGAAAAGCTGAGCGCCAAGTACGGGAACAAGGTGCCGATCGTCGGGTTCGTCAACTCGCCGCCGGACGTGGCGACCGACGTCATCAAGGGACACTACTCCACGGTGCTGCCGATGATGGCCATCGACAAGCCAGCCATGCACAGACTACTGTCGAAGATCAGCGAGTTCGAAATCGAGTTCGGCAAGGCGATGGTGGCCGCCGGTGCGCACGCGCTGGCGACCGTGGGAGGGGGTTTCAACCACCTGACCATCGGACCTGAGCAGTACAGGGAGTTCGTAGCGAAGTACCAGGGGCAGATAGTCAAAGGCGTCGGAGTGCCCTACTGCTTCCACCAGTGCCAGGACGCGACGCCGTTCTTCGACGACATCGTTGGCACCGGCGCAGGAGCGGTGGCGTTCCACGAGCTCGTGGACCTTAAGTGGGCCAAGCAGAAGTACGGCAAGAAGGTCATTCTCGCCGGCAACCTGGGCGTGTCGGAATCGACGAGCGTAGGGTACGGCGGCACGGCCGAGGAAGTGGAGAGGGAGACCAAGAGAATCATGGACATCGGCAAGCCCGGAGGGATGTTCTGGTTCAGCGCCGGATGCGAGGTGCACCACGCGCTCCCGGAAAGGAACATCTTCGCCATGATCAGGGCGGCCAAGAAGTACGGAGCCTATTGAGCGAGGAGCGATAATCACCGAGACCGAACCAGAGACAGCGGAGACTGGGACGTTGAACGAGAAGGACAGACTATTTGGAGTGCTGAACCTTGAGAAGGTCGATCGGGTGCCGTGCGTCAGCCCCTTGCAGACCGGCACCATCGACCTGATGAAGGCATCAGGTGCCTTCTGGCCGGAAGCGAACAACAATCCATTCCTGATGGCGAAATTGGCCAAGGCGGGTCACACCGTCGCCGGCCTGGAGGGCGTGAGATTGCCGTTCGATGTTTCGGTCGACGCCACCGCCTTCGGGGCGCTGACGGGGAAGGAGAACATCGAACGCCAGCCAGCTATCCTCAAGGCGCCCGTCTGTACGCAGGAGCAGCTGGAGGCGGCCGTCGTTCCCGATCCGCACAGCGCCGGCCGGGCCCCCGTGGTGCTCGATGCACTTCGCACGCTGGCGAAGGATCCAGAGCTCGCAGAAAGCCCATTGATTTGTGCCATCGTGGGGCCGTTCATGCTGACCGGTCAGCTGCGTGGCTCTCAGGACGCCATTATGGATGTGGCCCTGAATCCCCGGTTCATCAAGGGCATCCTGGAGAAGGCCACGCAGTGGGACATCGCCTTCGCTCAGGCGGCGCTGAGGGAAGGGGCGGACGTAATCGCCATAATCGACGCTACATCGAGTGGTGACGTCCTCGGCCCATCGCAATACGCCGAATTCGCCATGCCGTACCACAAGAGGCTGGTGGAGGCGATTCTCCGCGCGGACGGCTATTCGATCCTGCACATCTGCGGCAAGACGACGAAGAACATGCCATACATGATCGAGACGAAGGCCAACGGGATAAGCGTCGACCAGCAGATGGACATCGGATGGGTCAAACAACAGGTTAAAGGGAAGGCAGCATGCATCGGGAACGTGAGTCCGACCTCCACCCTACTATACAAGAAGCCATCGGACGTCGAGGCTGAGACGAAGCGCGTCATAGAGGCGGGGACGAACATCGTGGCCCCGGGATGCGGCTTCGCGCCCGAGACGCCGTTGGCGAACAT
This sequence comes from Methanomassiliicoccales archaeon, assembly GCA_028679935.1. Next base: position 3,817 of record JAJRAL010000025.1, read on the forward strand.
GAGGGCGATGGTGGAGGCGACGCTCAAGTACGGCAAGATTCCATAGGAGCGTGGAGGAGTGGCCGAGAGGTACGGCGTCGCGATTGACATTGGGACGAGCGGACTCAGGGCGCAGAGCATCGATCTCGCTGACAAGAAGGTGATAGCGACCGCCATCACCCTGCGCCACCCTCTGCCCGGCGCAAACGTCATGGACCACCTGCACTTCGCCATCGACGTTGGCGAGGATTTCTCGAACCGCCTCATCGTGCAGTCGCTCAACTTCCTGCTCAAGGAGATTCACATAGACCTGCAGAAGGTGGAAAGAGCGGCGGTCTGCGGCAACCCAATCCAACTCTCCCTATTCCAGAACATCGAGATCAGGGACCTGGCGTACGCGGGCGAGCGGGCGAGGGCCAAGCTCGGGGTGGAGAACGTCCGTAGGGACGCGAGAGTGATCAAGGCGGGAGACCTCGGGCTCGAGCTGAACCCAGAGGCGGACGTCCTGATCCCGCCGGCGGTCAAACACGAGATTGGTGCGGACGCCCTTGCGATGATGTACGAAACCGACTTCCTCAACTGCAAGGGAATCGCCATGGTGACGGACTTCGGCACGAACGCCGAGATGGCCCTCAGAGTGGGCGACGAGATATTCACCGGATCCGCCGCTGCGGGGCCAGCGATCGAGGGGCAGCACATCAAGCAGGGCATGCTTGCCGCGCCCGGGGCCATCTCCGATGTGGAGCCCACCCTCGACGGCAAGTGGCGGACCTATGCCTTGAACGAGTCGATGTACACCGTCCCCTCGGACGTTGTCGACCCTCTGACGGGCGAGGTCCTCGAGCAGGGGGGCGTCAAGATACGGGGAATCACCGGCACCGGCGTCATAGGGCTGGTCGCCACCGGACTGGAGATGGGCCTCATGAAGCCCGGCAAGATGCTCACCCCGCAGAAGCTCGTGCGCTTGCAAGGAGGCGTCGTCTTCGACGAGGAAGACTACGTCGAGGTGGGGAAGACCATCGCCGCCTTCACCGCGGGACACATCACGCTGGCGACGGAGTGCGGGATCTCGCTCACCGATATCAAGTCGATGTACATGTCGGGAGCGTCGGGCACATACATGTCCTCTCCTAAGGCGGCGAGAATAGGTCTGATACCCGGCACGGTCGAAAGGACCGTCCAAGCCGGGAACACGTCCCTGGCCATGTCCCGCGACCTGGTGAGGGACCCTCATTTGCTGGACCTTCTTCAGGAGAAGGCCGACGGCATCCGCGCCAGGCATATCATGTTCGCCAACTCCAAGGTGTTCGAGAACGCGTTCGCCGTCGAACTTGGGGTCTGGACCCAGGGGATGTCAGCGGAGGGAGAGGACAAGATGCTGAGGCATTTCGGGCTTGAACCCCGGCCCGCCCTGAACCGCAACATCGAGGTCATCAAACTGGTCCAACGCGACATCCAGGACATCGGCCCCCAGGGCCTCAAGGTGGTGGAGGACATCGGGATCGACCTGGTTGGCGAACCGGTCGGTTGCCTCGGCGATGCCCGATGCGTCAAGGCCTGCCAGGAGAACGCCATCCGTGTCGACAAGCAGGCAGGGGTTTGGAGGGTTGTCATCGCCTCGGACCTGTGCATGGGCACCGCCTGCCGCCGCTGCGAGAGGGCCTGCAAGCTGAAGGTCCTGAGATTGGAGAACCTGAGGATAGCTGGGGAAGGGTCGCCTTGAGCCGCCCGGCCGGATCGAGGACATTGGCGATCGTCGGATGTCGTCTGTTCGAGGACGAGCTGGTGCACGTCCTCGTTGATGACAACGACATATCAGAGGTCTTTGTTGTCGACGACCAAGAGTCCAAAGACCTGAGGCAGAAGCTCGCCAAGAAAGGGATACATGTCAGGATCACGCAGGTAGCGGAAGCCGAGATCTCAAGACTGGAAAGACCTGATGGATTCTCCGTCCTCGTATGGGTGAAGCCCATGGCCTTGCACCAGAAACCGGAGAAGCTCAAGGAGGACGTCATAGGGACGGTGGGGAAGCTAGAGTCGGTGAGCGACGCGGTCCTCCTCTTCTACGGTCTGTGCGGGAACGCCTTCCGCCATGTCGATCGCGACACAAGCGCCTCGCAGGTGCCCGTGGTCATACTCCGCGATGAGAAGAAGCAGATCGTGGATGACTGCATCGGTTGCGTCCTCGGTGGCACAGACGAGTACCTGGCCCAGCTGCGGAAGTCGATTGGCACGTTCTTCCTTACGCCGATGTGGGCGGCGAACTGGCGAGAGCTCTTTCACAAGGTGCAGATCCTTCAGGACCCGAACGACGTCGAGGGTGCGAGGTACATCTTCAAGTGCGTCGGCTACAAGAAGGTGGTGAAGATGGAGACGGGCCTTGGCGACGACGCGGAGTTCGATGAAAGGGTGAAGGAGTTCGCTCAGCTCTTCGATTTCGAGCTGGGTTCGGTCAAGTGCACTCTGAGCGTGGTCGAGTCCTCCTACGAGGAGGCGAAGCACGGCGCTCTTGGGCACGCATCCCGCAGCGCCATCCATCCCGAGAAAGGGCTCGGATGATGCGATGGGCGTCCATCGCCGCCAGGCGGTCCCTTCGTTTCTGGGCCGGGTAGTAACGGTCCGCCGTGAAGGAGAAAGGCTTATGTCGAGCGACGGGGCTGAAGACAGTGGCCGAATAGGTTGAAGGCATTGTTTTTCCGGTTTCCAGCCTTCCGAAAGAGTAGGAAACGAGGGATGGTCGTCATGACCGCCTTTGATCATGAAATAGAATCGAGCGACTATATGCGTCGGGTCCAGCCGTACGTCAGGCGCCATCGTTCGATTATTCGCCCGTTTTCGGTGAAGGACGCATGCCTGATTGTCATTGACATGCAGCGCTTCTTCATCGACCCTATCTCCCATGCGTCGTTCCGCGGGGCAGAGGGCATCGTCCGCAACGTCCGGTCCATCCTCGAGGCGTTCCGTGCCCACGGCCTGCCGGTCGTATTCACGAAGCACGCGCTCCTGAGCGACGAGGCGCCGGGCATCATGGGTGACTGGTGGGGCGACGTGCTGAGAGCCGAGGACCCTCTGTCAGGCATCGACGATCGCCTGCGACCCTTGGCGGAGGAGAGGGTCGTGCGGAAGACACGCTACAGCGCTTTCGTCAGGACGAACCTGGAGCAGATACTCGAGGAGCTGGGCGCGACGAGGCTGGTGATGACGGGAGTGTCGACGCACCTATGCTGCGAATCCACGGCCCGTGACGCGTTCATGCGCGACCGCGAGGTGTTCTTCGTTGTCGACGCCACGGCCGCGAACGATGATAACCTGCACGTTGGGAGCCTAAGAGCCCTGGCGGCAGGGTTCGCCACGTTGGCGACGACGGAGGAGATGATCGGATGGCTGAAAGAAGGGAGGTAGTCGTGATCGGAGCGGGCCCGGCCGGCATCGCGGCGACCATCTTCCTGCAGAGAGGGGGATTCAATCCCCTCCTGCTAGAGATGGGAGTGCCAGGTGGTCTTGTGCGCCAGGCCAATCTCGTGGAGAACTATCCCGGATTCCCCGGAGGAGTGACGGGCCTTCAATTGGCGGAGCTCTTCTGCAAACATCTCAGGGGGGTCGGCGGCGCAATCACCATAGCGCGCGTTTCAAAGGTCAGGCGAACAGGGAGGGATTTCGTCACATCCTCCTCCGTCGGGGAGTTCCTTTCCAAAGCTGTCATCATCGCCACCGGCACCAAGGCCAAGAGGGTGGTACTGCGTGGAGCCACTGGCCGCCTGAGAAGAAGGGTGCACTACGACCTCTACGACCTGACTGCGGCATCGAAAGCCGATGAGCAGGTCGTCGTGTATGGTGGCGGGGATGCCGCGTTCGATCAAGGGATCAACCTCCGTCGCAGCGGGCACCGCGTGACCGTGCTCTGCCGCTCGGAACCCAGCTGCCTGCCGTTGTTGAGGGAGAGAGCGGTGGAGAACGGCGCGGTGGTCGTGGAGGGGCAGTCAATAGTCAGGGTGATCGAGGCAGAAGAGGGGCTCGAACTCGAGCTGAGCGGAGGCGCCAAGATCGACACCGGTCGTCTGCTCGTTGCATGCGGCAGAGAGCCTCGACTCGAGTTGCTGGACCCATCGCTTCGCGCCCGGATCCTTCCCTACAATCCACCGTGCACCGAAGTCCGAGGGCTATATCTGGCAGGCGATGTCGTCGCCGGGGGAAGAAGGCAGGTGGGAATCGCGGTCGGGAGTGGGATATCAGCCGCGATGTCAACGGAACGATTCCTCAGAGGGGAGGCGCCGCAGTGAGAATACTAGCAGAATACGGTGACGGTGAGCTGGCCAGGGTCTGCGTGGCCCAGGTGAGGGAGGAGAACCCTCGCTCAATCGTCGAGTTCGTCGAGTCGGTGCAGCCTCCCCTGCCCAGGGAAAGGAAATGGGTTTTGATAGTCTCGACCATGTTCGGCTGCCCCATCGGATGTAAGATGTGTGATGCTGGCGGCGACTTCGCAGGTATGTTGACCAGCGATGAGATCCTTGCCCAGATCGATGCGCTTGTGCTGCGCCGGCATCCGGATCGCAGGGTTCCCGTCAGCAAGTTCAAGATCCAATTCTCCCGGATGGGAGAGCCTTCGCTCAACCCGTCGGTCCTCAGGGCAATGGAGGCCATTCCGGCGATATACGATGCCCCGGGGCTGCTGGTCTCGCTCTCAACCATCGCGCCGGTGCAATCCAGAGGATTCTTCGAGGATCTTGCAAGGATAAAGGAGAGGCTCTATCCGGAGGGGAGATTCCAGCTCCAGTTCTCAATCCATTCCACTGATCAGGAGAAGAGACGCGAGCTGATCCCGACAAGGACCTGGACCTTCGAGCAGATGGCGGCCTATGGAGAACGTTTCTGCGACCTGGAGCGAGGGGACAGGAAGGTCGTCCTGAACTTCGCTCCCGCGGTCGGCTATGATGTGGAAGCTTCTGTCATCGCGGCGAATTTCGATCCTGACAAGTTCATTATCAAGTTGACCCCGCTGAACCCCACATTGAGGGCGACCAGCGGAGGACTGAAGTCCGTCATAGAGCCTGGATCCCCGGGTACGTGGGAGCCGATGGCCTCGGATTTCGCGCGCGAAGGATACGACGTTATCCTGAGCATCGGGGAGACGGAAGAGAATCGGATTGGTAGCAACTGCGGTCAATTGATACAACGGGCATTGCGCGAAAATGACCGTCTGAAGAACGCGTACGACCTCGACAGATATCGAACGATGTGAGATCGCTCCCCCTCGCCTGCCGTCTAGGAATCGCGATGGGATTTCACCCGCATTGGGGTACTTCGAGGATGGAGTAATGACCCTGTCGCGACCCTCTTCCCCGGGGGAAGGGCGTCATATGGCTACCTCCTGACCCTGCCTAGCCACTCGGAGTACGAGCCTCTTGTCGTATCGAAGACGCCCACCACAGCGACCACCTCATTCTCCCTTATGAGCGGCACGGCGAGCACGGGGCATCCGCGATATTTGCCTGCCCTGGACATGCGGCGGATTATTGTCCCTTTCCTTAGGGTCTCCTCTAGCACCGGGCCGGTGAAGTTCGTCTCGATTATCTTGCCGTTCTCGCACCTGACTCCGAAATGATTCTTGCTACGCATGGTCACGGGAAGGCGACCTACGATCTCGTGTACCATTAGGGCGATGCTCTTGATATCGTTCTCCTCGTAGTCCTTCGAGAGCAGCTTTCCGCGGCTTCCCCAACAGCCCTCCGCCGGGCTTGTCAGGGACAGGGCAGCGCTCACGGCGCCCTTCTCCGCCGAAGTGTAGTTGTCCGCTCCGCCTATGATCAGGACGTCGCCATCCTCGATGCTGAAGAGCCGCTCTAGGGGCCGAATCGCGTCCTGGTCTGGATACTTGTCGTCAGTAGGGAAGATGACGCCTCCCCTTCGCGCGACAAGCACGATGGCGCTCTCTGCCCCCGCCCGCACCGCATCGTCCCTCTGTTGCGTCCCGTCCTTCACTTTGCCTGCCTGGCCTTTGACCAGGACGGCGCAATTGAACTTGCCTATGGCGAGTTCGACCAGTCCGAAGTCTATGGACTTGACCCCGATAGCCTGGAACTTCTCTCTACCCCTTGAGGTCAAGACAGCGCCGCGCCTAGTGAACTCGACGCAACCCTCCTTCACCATGCGCTCGAGCAGGGTCCTGGCGCTCCCCTCGCCCAGGTCCATCATCGTTGCGAGGGCCCTCCTGCCCACGGGACCGTGCTCCAGGATGAGGGTGTAGCATTTCCATACGTGATAGAGGGTATAGTTCGGCTGCGGTCCGGAATGGACGAAGGTGCCGAAATCCAGGGTCATCAAGTACGATATTCCTCGCAAGGAGCATCATTCTTTGGTATGCTGGAATGAGTCTCAGGGATTCGGGAGGGATGCTCTGTCGAGCGTCGCGAACCATCTAATACGATGACCTCAAGAATCTGCTTGAGGCGTTCTCATGGTCAAGGGAAAGGTTACGCACTTCGAGATACCGGTGGACAAGATGGACAGGGCCAGGAAGTTCTACTCCGACATCTTCGGCTGGAAGATCACGGCCATGCCCGGGCCGAAACCCGGAGGGGAGTACACGATGGCTTTCGGGGCGAAGACCGACGAGAGGCTGATGATCACCGAGGTCGGCGTCCCGGCGGACCACCGCCTTATCGCGCCAATCGTCCTCAGATATCCCGAGAAAACGCCTGGCAAGGGGAGCCGGAAGGAGCCGCAAATCCTCAAGTGGATACGCTAGCCTCGGCCTGGGCTACGGATTTAGACCTTCTCCAGGACGTAGATCGTCCACGGGGCGATTCGCGTCTCGTTAATCCATCCGTACGGTTCGTTCGGCCGACCAAGGGGTCTGTGGGTCTCGACCAATTTCATTCCGGTCCGCCGATAGAGCTCCTGGTAGTCCTCGTCATACCAGATCACATCCTCGACCGGTCTGTGATCCTCCACATCGTTCTGGATGATCCGCACCCTGTCCCCGGTCCTCGCCGTGGGGTTCTCAGGGAAGTCCTTCGTGCTGAACGAAGCCCATTCGTGCTTGTAGATCTCCGGCGAGGAGACCAGGTTCACGAACACCCCGTCGGCGCGGAGGATCCGATCGATCTCGCCCAGGCATGCTGCCTTCGTCTCCAAGGTGGGGATGTTGTCGAACGTGAAGGCAGAGAAGGCGATATCGTACGCTTCGGACCTGAGGGTGGAGAGGTCACCTTCCTTGACGAGGCGGTAATCGCCGGTGCGGTCGACCCTTCTGGCGCAACCAATCATCTCCGCGGATGTGTCCACTCCGACCGTCTCGAACCCCAGGCCCCGAAGGAATCGCGTCGATCTTCCGGCGCCGCATCCGAAGTCCAAAGCCCTCCTGCCACGCGCGCGGCTTGAGATGATCCGCGGAAGGTCCCTGAATGCAAGATAGTACGTCCCCGGGAATTCCAGCTTGGAGTACGAGTCTGCCCGTCTGGCATCCTTGTAGACGTTCGTGAACCCCATGCCCTATCTGACCGGTCTAGGAATGCCCAGAGGATATAGATAGCTAGTTCCAATGCTCAGTTCGTGCGAGCGAACGAGATCGTCCTCTCACGCGTGGGAATGGTTGGGGTGCCGCCACACGACCTCGACCTATGTTTCAAGATCTTCTTCTCGAGCGCAGGCCAGACAAGGTCGTATGAGGGCGGCAGGCTCCGCTACGTCCTCGACTCGGGGGATGCGCTCCTAATGGCTGAGGCAACGCCGACCGGCGCGGTGAAGAGGCCCAAGATCGACATCTCGCTATGGGGCGTTGACAGGACGCGACCCGAAATCGCGTCAGGTCTCATCGACCAGTTCGCCGGAATGCTCAATCTCCGCCTCGACCTTAGGCCGTTCTACGAACGCTTCGAATACGACCCGATAATCGGCAATCTAGCGAGCCATCTCATGGGATTGAAGCCTATCCGGACGCAGACGATGTACGAATCGCTCGTCGTCTCGATAGTCGGCCAACAGATATCCACGATCGCGGCGGCGTCGATGCAGCGCAGACTCGTCGACCTCTTCGGCGAGAAGATCGTTGTCGGAGGAAGAACATTCTTCTCCTTCCCGAGGCCGGCCAGGCTCGCGGCGGCAACGATCAAACAGCTCATGAAGTGCGCACTCAGCACACGCAAGGCGGAGTATATCCGGGACATCTCGCGATCCGTAATAAGGGGAGAGATAGACCTCGAATCGCTCGGTTCCGTCAAGGACAGCGAGGAGATCATCCAGAGGCTGATCGCGATACGTGGCATCGGGCGGTGGACGGCTGAACTCGCGGCCATACGAGGGCTCGGAAGATACGATGTGGTCCCGGCGGACGACGTCGGGCTGAGGAAGACGGTCGCCCGCTATTACGGCCTCGAGAGGGCGAGCGGCGAGGACGTACGCCGCGTCGCCGAGTCATGGGGGGAGTGGAAAGGCATGGCCACGTACTATCTCTACGTCGCGTCGCGCCTAGGTCTCGTCTTCAAGGCTCGGAAGGGTCGATCGGCCGAGGACGAACTCTCACTTCCTCGCCTGGCGCTGCCTCACGAACGTCCTCCCCACGACCCATAGGACGACCGCGAGCACGGCCAGGATTACGCTCGTCTGGATGCGGAGTAGGAAGTAGTAGCCGGCGACGAACCCGATGATGAGGCCGATCAGTCCGAGCGGGCCGGCGAGTCGGTACGCATGGACGCCCTTGAATATCGGGTAGAGGAAGATCAGGATCGAGACCACCGCGAGGATGGCGACGACGATGTAGGCAGCCAGATTCAGCAGCTGCTGCGCCTCCGCTGTCAGCTGACTCGCTATCTGCTCCAGGAGTCCCGATCCGCCCAGACCGACGCTGAGCAACAGTCCCCAGATGAAGACGGAGAGCACCTGGAGGAGGTGCAGCCGTTCGTCCTTCGTCGCCAAGGTATCGTCATGAATCAAAGGGCGGGCGCACTCAGAAATACGTTCCCATTTCGCCTCATCAGCAACCTAGTTATACCATCCGCTCCGAGCCGGCTCTTCAGGAGATGGTGACGATGACCGACGAGCGCTACGAGATCATTGCCGTCGAGTGCTTGAGGGTCCAACGCAAGGACCAATCCCCCGAGATGATCGAACAGAAGGTCGATGAACGAGCCTTGGACAAGAACACCCAGGCGGTGCTCAAGAAGACCATGCAGGAGGGCGTCGAGACGGTCTGGGACCGTTTCGAGAAGCAGCAGCCCCCGTGCAAGTTCTGCTCCACCGGGATATCGTGCCAGAGATGCGCCATGGGGCCGTGCCGACTGATGGGCGGCGACCGGACGAGGGGCGTCTGCGGGGCGGACGCGAACCTGATGGTCTCGCGCAACCTGCTCGAGCATCTCGCCACCGGCGCGGCGGCGCACTCCGACCACGGACGCGACGTAGTCGAGACGTTGCTGAAGATGACCCGGGGTGAGGCGCCCGAGTACAGCATCACCGACCGCGAGAAGATGATGCGCCTGGCAAAGGAGTACAAGGTCGACACCTCGCTCCCCGAGAAGGAGCTGGCGGAACAGCTCGCCCTGGCGATGCTCGACGAGTTCGGCACGGTCCGGGGATCGCTCGAAATGAGCAAGCGCGTCCCACCCGGGACGTGGGACATTTGGACGAAGGCAAACATCGTGCCGAGGGGCATCGATCGCGAGGTCGTCGAGTCGATGCACCGCGTGCACATGGGCGTCGGGATGGATTACCACGACTTCCTCTCGCACGGCATCAGGGTATCGCTCGCAGATGGCTGGGGCGGCTCGATGTGCGCTATGGAGATCTCCGACGTGCTCTTCGGGACGCCTGGCATCAAGAAGTCGAAGGTGAACCTTGGCGTCCTGAAGAAGGACGAGGTCAACATCTCGCTGCACGGCCACAATCCAATCCTCTCGGAGATGATCGTCAAGGCAGCTGGGCTGAAGGAGATGAAGGAGAGGGCGATGAAGGTCGGGGCGAAGGGCATCAACCTGGTGGGGCTGTGCTGCACCGGCAACGAGCTCCTGATGAGGAAGGGGGTGCCTCAGGCGGGCAACCATCTGGACCAAGAGCTGGTCATAACCACCGGCGCGCTCGAGGCGATGGTCGTCGACTACCAGTGCATCTTCCCCACGCTCGCGAACACCGCCGCCTGCTTCCACACCAAGGTCGTCTCCACCTCGCCCAAGGCGAGGATCTCAGGGTCGGAGTACTTTGAGATCACGCCTGAGAACGCGTTCTCGCAGGCGAAGAAGATAGTCGAAATGGCGATCGACAACTACCCGAACCGCGTCCAGCAGCGCGTCTTCATCCCGGATTCGCCGGTCGAGGCGACGGTCGGCTTCTCGGTCGAGGCGATCAAGAGCGCCCTCGGAGGAAGTCTGAAGCCGCTGCTCGATGTCATCCAGGCAGGCAAGATCCGCGGCTGCGCCGGCATCGTCGGCTGCAACAACCCGAAGATCAAGCACGATTTCGGACACGTCACCCTGGCTAAGGAGCTGATAAAGCGCGATGTGCTGGTGGTCGAGACGGGCTGCGCCTCCATCGCCTGCGCCAAGGCCGGGTTGATGAAGCCGGAGGCGATCGAGATGGCCGGCAAAGGGCTCAAGGAGGTCTGTGGCTCCCTCGGCATCCCGCCGGTGCTGCACATGGGTTCTTGCGTCGACAACACCCGCATCCTAAACCTGTGCGCCGAGCTGGCGAACCTGGCGAAGGTGCGGATCGATCAGTTGCCGGTGGCGGGCGCCGCCCCCGAATGGTACTCATCCAAGGCGGAGACGATCGCGACGTACTTCGTCGGCAGCGGCATCTCCGTGGCGTTGGGCGTCACGCCGAGGATCGAGGGCAGCCCGAGCGTGGTCAAGGTATTGACTCAGGAGCTAGAGGGCGTGGTGAACGCGCGCTTCTGGGTCGAGCCGGACCCGAGGAAGGCGGCGGCCGTCATCTGGGACCACATCGAGGAGAAGCGCCGGGCGTTAAACATCTGAGCGTTCGAAGAGAGCTCGATTACGCTCAGGCCTTGTCCGTGTCGAGCTCCTCGTGGTACTCCTGGACGGTCTTCAGGCGTTCGGTGCGGATGAGCACGCTGGTGAAGAACGCCACTGCGACGAAGGCCGCGCCGATCAGGAACATGTAGGTGATACTGTTGCTGAGCGAGAGGCGTATCGCGTCGATGATCGGGGCAGGCATCGTAGCGGGGCTCGTGAGCAGATACTGGCCGAGTGTGTTGACGTCGGTCGTCGGCAGGTAGGTTACTTGGATGCATCGCCCATCGCGGGAGGCGGCTTCGCGGTGGAAGCCTCGTACTGAACGTGGAACCTCTTGTGAAAGCGCTTGAAGAGCGCGAGCACCGGCGCTCCGAGCACGGCGGCGAAGATCACGTTGCCCACGACGTGAAGCGCCATGAACGGTATCCCCCAGAGGTAGGTCGGCAGGAACAGCTCCGGCTTCGCCCCGTAGAACGTTATCCAGCTGCTGAAGTCCATCAGCAATTGGAAGGCGACGCCAAGGAGTATGCCGAGTATGATCAGGTCCTTCACGCCGTAGCCCGGATACTTCTTGCCTATGTAGCCGGCGACGATTCCGACCATGCCCCAGGCGACCATCTGCCAGGCGGTCCATGGCCCCTGTCCTAGGAATATGTTCGACACCGCCGCGGTGAGAGCGCCGACCATGGCGCCGGCAAGCGAGCCGAATACAAGGCCTATCGCGATTATGAGGAAGGTGCATGGCTGGATGTTCGGCAATGCAGCAAAAGGTATCCTGGAGGCGGCGGTTATGGTAGCGAGGATCCCTATCAGCGCGACCTCCCTGGACGTCAAGGCCGACTCCTCGAACTTGGCGAAGATGACGGCGATGATCAGGACCACAAGGATGAACGAGAGGAACGCCGCATACTCCGCGACGATGGCGTTCATGAAGACCGCCATCAGGATCAGGATGCCCGCCATAGCGATGGAGGCTATCGTCAGGAGCGTGCTCCACTTCGGCCTCATCTCACGCCTCCATGCATAGCTCTCTCACCTTTGACATCACGTTCTCCATCGGCATGTCCTCGAGTTTTCCGTCCCTGAGGTACTGCACGCGGCTGGCATGCTCCGCGACGAAGCGATAGTCGTGTGTCACCAGGACGGTCGTCATTCCCTCGCGTCGAAGCTCCTGGATGATCGAGGCGAGCTTCACCTTGTTGCCGTGGTCGAGCCCCCTGGTAGGCTCATCGAGCACGAGGATGCGGGGCTTTCCCACGAGAATCGAGGCGAGCGCGGCCCTCTCCCTCTCGCCGCAGCTGAGCTCTCGGGGGAAGGTCTGGACGAACCTCTCTATGTCTAGCACCCTCATCGCCCACTTCTTCCGCTCATCCCATTCGGCCGGGTCGATCTTGAGGTTCCTGAGAGTGAAGTCGAGCTCCTTGTCCAGAGTGTCCTCGAACAGGTAGTTGTTGGGATTCTGGCCGAGGTAGCCGATGCGGTTCGCCAAGCTGGCCGTGGTCATCTCGGCGATGCTCCGCCCGTCGAACTCGACGGCGCCACTCTGAGGCCGGAGGATGCCGTTGAGGTGCTTGAGCA